>JAGGYZ010000331.1 GCA_021162285.1 Candidatus Fermentibacteraceae bacterium | reverse complement strand
TGTTCGCATGATTTCAGTACCAGATCAGTTGTGTTGTTCTCCTCGCTGAGATGTGCCGCCACACAAAAGTTCAATTCACTGTGTACTATACCTGCAAGAGCATCTGCTGCGTCACAGTTGGATAGGTGCCCCTCCCCTGAAGCAATTCTCTGTTTCAGCGGCCACGGGTACGAGCCGTCCCAGAGCATATTGATATCATGATTGAATTCAAACACCAGTCCGTTGCATCCCTCAAGCATCGTGTGCGCAAGTGGAGTAAAAATGCCCATATCTGTAGCAATACCCAGTTTTCTTCCTCCGGCAGTCACCGTAAATCCGCTGGGATCTCTGGCATCATGGGGTATACTCCACGGTTCTACAGTAAAATGACCTATCTGAATAGTATCACCGTTGGAAAAAAACTCTATGCCCTTGAGTTTCTGGCCAGTGAGCCGGGCACCTTCAACTGTACCTCTTGTTCCGAATACGGGAATATTCCACTTTCTTGCCAGAATACCTGCAGCCTTCGCATGGTCACTGTGTTCGTGACTGACAAACAACCCCACGGCCTCTGCCTTCGGCAGATCAGAGTTTTCAAGGCGAAGAAGATGCTGCTTCCCACTGAGACCTGCATCAAAAAAAAGCATCTGTCCCATGTATTCAACCGCTACAGCATTACCGGATGATCCGCTCGCCAGTACTGCCAGATTCACGGCAGCCTCACTGTGTTGAAGTATGCAGGTGAAACTCCGTGTTCAGGCGAGGAGCCTTCGCCCCACCCGTCTCTCAGCATCTGTTCAGTACCTTCAGGCAGCGAGTTCAGGCTGAACACACAGATTCCTCCTGCACCGTGCAGCAGCGCCTCTTCAGCACCCACAAGGGAGTTGCCTACAGTCTGATTCCAGACACCTATTCCGTAAACAACTTTCTCCGGACACACAGATGTGGTGGAAGATCCCAGCTCAAGAGCCCTGGCTGTGTCTGAGGTGTAGGCCATGGGACAGACAAAATCAACGAGCCCCTGGTTCAGCCAGCTCTGCCAGTCGCAGGAAAACTCTGAAGCAGCCGAATACGGATTGGCCATAACCGCACACGAAAACAGCACACCGGGGTCCACAGATCGGAGAGCGGTCCTTACAGTAGCAACGGTTTCTGTAACCTGTTGCTGTCTCCAGATTCCCCACTGCTCCGGTGCTTCATCCGGAGAATAGCCAGTGGCAATCTGGAAAAGCTCCACTTCGCCTGGCGCATACCCGAACGAGGAATTGGGATATCTGATGTAATCGAGGTGTATTCCGTCTATGCTGTAATTCTCAGCTATTTCCACTGCAATACTGGAGATGTACTCTCTCACTCCCGGGTATGCCGGGGAAAGGGTGGCCCCCACAAGACCTGCCGCTTCAGCCTCATCCCTGGTGTAAGATCGGGAACTTCTTCCATTTCTGTTTGCTGTAAACCACTCGGGGTGGCTGTGGTAAACATGATCGAGAGATTCCGGCAGCCACGGTGCAGACCACACAAGGTATGCATTTACCCATGCATGAACCTCCATACCCATGGGACCTGCTTTCTGAATTATGTAGGCAAGCGGGTCTTCAAAACCGGAGAAATCAGCAGGAGGAAGAATCTCCGACTGATAGTAGGCCTCCCCCCTTCCCACCACCTGAACAAGAATCCCGTTGGCTCCGGCAGCCTGTGCCCTTTCAAGCAGCCTGTCTACCTGTTCGGGGCTGGCCAGGCCGTCTCTCACCACCCAGAAGTATCTGCACCCGGATTCACCGTACGCAGCTCCCGCAGCAGTAATCAGAACCAGAAAATACAAAAAAAACGGTTTATTCAAGCGAAGCACTGAATTCTTCTTTCTGGGGACGCAGAAAAAGCTGCCCAATTGCCGTTCTAAGATTTGTTTCGCCGTCAATAATACTTCGTACCATTGACGTTATGGGAAGTTCCACAGACAGTTTTTTCGCAAGAGAAAGCATGGCGTGTGAAGTGGGTACTCCTTCGGCGAGTCCGGACATTTTTTCATTCTTTACAAGGGACTCTCCGAAACTCCGGTTTCTGCTGAACTTCGAAAACAGGGTTGCCTCGTAATCTCCGAGATGAGAAAGACCGTAAACACTTCTCCAGTCACCACCTGAAGCCTGTACAAGTCTGGCCACTTCCTGAGGGGCTCTGGCCATAAGAGCGCCCTTCAAACCACTCATTTTCATACCGTCCAGCATGCCGGCGGCTATACCTACCACATTTTTTGCAGCCGCCCCTATTTCACAGCCTATCAGATCTGTGGAACGGTACATTCTTACCAGCGGGGAACCCATTCTATCTGTAATCCTTACCGATGTCTCTTCGTGAAGAGAGCTGATCAGCATGCAGCCTGGCACCCCTGCTACAAAATCCTGTGGATGACCGGGACCGACCCAGATACTCAGCGAGCGTGGTCCAAGCCCTTCCTCTCCGGCCACAACGGAAAGCCGTTTACCTGTAGACAGCTCAAGCCCCTTCATACAAAGAACCACATCGGTGGCAGAAAGGTCGTATTTTGAAAGCTGCGATGCAAGTCCCCTGAACAACTGGGCAGGTACCGAGATGATGATCTGGTCAGCGTCAAGAGCCTGTTCCAGATCTGTTGTCAGTTTTACCGAATCAGGCAGACTGAGATAGGGGTTTGACCTGTTTTTCACAAGCAGAGCAAAGTTGGTGCTATCTGCCGGTTCCCAGCCTGTTACCCGATACCCCTGTTCAGCTGCATACCACAGATGAAAACTGCCCCATCTTCCGCAACCGAGCACTGATATTTTCATGCAGAAGGCTCCTTTCCATAATTACTACAATATAGTGTTTCCGGTGATTTTTTGACATTCCGCTTTTACCGCAGTAACTTACACCGGTAAACCCACTTGAAAGGAGATAAAATGAAGCTATCTTTAATTCTGGCCTCTGTGGTATTGTTTCTTGCTTCCTGCGGAGCAAACCAGGAGCCGGCGGCCGAACAGGCAAACGCACCTTCTTTCCCTGTTGACACCCTTGAAATAACCGGGTACATCGGTGAAGAACTGGGCGACTCCACCAACACATTCGGTATCATTGCAGACGCAGAGTACCGAGAAGTTTCCGGTAACATCCTTCTGCTGGACAACGGAGCAGCATGCTTCAAGGAATACACTCCCTCAGGTGATTACATCAGACAGATCTCCAGACAGGGCAGCGGCCCTGGAGAGCTCTCTTTTGTCACCCTTGAGTTCTTTCAGATGGGCGGTGAGGTATTTGCTCTGAACATGATGAAGCAGGGCTTTGTTGTTTTCGATGATTCTCTGAACTACCTTGAAGAAATTCCTCTGTGGTCGCAGAATCCCCCTATGCAGAGTGTAGCCGTTTCCGACAGTGTTTTTGCCTCCTACAAACCGGATTTTGAAGAGGCTGGAGAAGGCAGTTTCATTATGTTCAGATCGATAGCTCTTTTTTCCCGAGGAGAAGAAGAATACGACACTGTTCTGTGGAGAGATTCCATGGAGCTAACCATGAGTGACCTGATATCCAACAGCTCCAGTCTGATCAACGACTTTTTCCTTGGCGTAGCCATGGGGGGAAACAGCGATATCGTACTTTTCTCTCTGAAGGAATCGGACAACTACACAGTTCATGCCTACAACCCCAACGGTTCAGAAGCCTTTACCATAACAATGCCCCTTGAACAGGTCGCCAAAACCGAAGAGGAAATAGCAGAAGAAAAAGCCTACATGGAGGGCTATTTCGCGCAGATGGGTGCCCAGGGCATGGGGGAATTCACTCCAGAACCCTACAGAGACATGGTTGTTGGTGTTTACGCGGGACCGGACGGCAATATCTGGGTACAGCGGGGAACTCAGGAACAGCCTTTCTTCGACATCTTTGATATGGAGGGCACCCTTACAGGCCACAAAGTTTTCCCGGAATCGGGCTGGACCTGGCACTTCTCCATGGGCCCCCACGGTATTCTGGCCTGGGAGGACGATCCGGAACTTGGATATCAGCAGCTGTTCATGGTTCAATAGAAACACACGCAGAAGGGGCAGCCAGCCGGCTGCCCCTTCTTTTAATTCACTGCGGGTATCAGCGGGTAAGAACAACTCTGCAGGTTGATACTTCTGTGCCTGACCCGGCCACAACCGTATAGATACCAGTTGCCATTGAACCGGCATCCACGACAACAGAGCCGGATCCCTCTGAATCTACTGAAGCGACCAGACGACCGG
>JAGGYZ010000293.1 GCA_021162285.1 Candidatus Fermentibacteraceae bacterium | reverse complement strand
GCAAGGGCATTTGATCCGCTTACAGGAAACATGGTGTGGGAAACAATCATCACACCTGGAACGTATCTGTCAGCTACTCCCGCATATCATGAGGAAAGACTGTATTTTGGCGATCAGGTCGATTCCTTCCACTGTCTGGAGACTACTGCAGGTACTTCAGTGTGGGAAGTACCGGGAGTGCTGCACGGTTCCCCCGGGGTTGCAGACGGCATGGTGTTCTACGGAGAGGGCAGCAACTACTACGATAAAACAGCACATGTCTATGCTCTGGATTGTGAAAACGGTGACGTTGTATGGAGCTATCTCACTAACAGCGGTCCGTACGGTATTGTTTCCAGCCCCTCAATTGTTGACGGAGTTATGTCCATCGCTGGAACCGACTGGAATCTGTATGCCTTCGGCACAGGGCTTAAGTACACATACCTTGATGATCTTTACGCACAGGTGGGGGCCAATGAACTGATAGTAACATCATTTGCAGGCGGCACTGCCGTTGCAGCAGATACAATCAGCTTCACTGTATCCGGTACAGGTTTTACGCCGGAACCGTCCCGTGTGTTCAGCCTTGCAGCATGGCCAAACCCGTTTGCAGTAAGTGCCGACATCTCGTTTGAATTACCGGGCAGTGGGCATACTTCTGTTTCAGTCTTTGACCTTGCCGGAAGAGAGGTGGCAGCACTGCTTAACGGAGAAACATCTCAGGGAACCCACTCTGTCAGCTGGAACGGCAGTCAGCAGAGCGGGGAAGATGCCCCGTCCGGTCTGTACCTCGTCAGGATCGAATCCGGTGGGGTTGTTGAAACAGCAGGATTGTGTCTGCTGCGGTAGAAGCTGTAATAATACCCCAGTACTGAGAGGTCGGGACAGAAAAAGCGTAATCTCCTTGTGTTTTGAAGATGATATAAGTATCTTCAATGTAGAAACAGGAGGTACTGATGCAGACAAGAATACAGAAGTGGGGAAACAGTCTTGCCGTGCGGATTCCAAAGGCATTTGTAAGTGAGATAAACATCTCGTACGGTACTTCTGTGGATCTCACTGTTGATGAAGGCAGAATTATTATAGATCCCAATGTCAGACACGAGTACAGGCTGGAAGACCTGCTCAGTGGTGTTAACAGGCAGAATATTCATGCAGAGGTTGAAACAGATGATGCTGTCGGGCGGGAAAACCTGTGACAGGCGGAAACTACTGTCCGAAGAGGGGAGACATCGTGTGGATTTCCTTCAACCCGCAGGCCGGTCATGAACAGGCGGGGAGGCGTCCTGCACTCGTGCTTTCACCGTTATCCTACAACAGGAAAGTTGGTCTGGCTCTGCACTGTCCTGTTACCAGTGAGATAAAGGGCTATCCTTTTGAGGTGAAGATACCTTCCGGTCTTGAAGTTTCGGGCGTAATTCTGTCTGATCAGATAAAGAGCCTCGACTGGGCAGCTCGAAAAGCAACCCTGATCTGTACTCTGCCAGAGGAGACGATAAGGGAAGTTCTTGGGAAAGCTGAAACTCTTCTGAAATAAGTGATTCCGGAAAACTTCAGCAGCAGGCTTTTCCGTGTACTGGTGCTGAGTTATTAAATACATTCATGATCCATAGAGAGGGTGAATGAAACACAGAGAGCAGTGGAAACCGGGCAAGTTTGTTTACAGGCGGGGCAGGCTGGCAGCGTCCAGGGATACCACTGAAGTATCTGTTGTGTCCAGACTGGTTACAGATCTGATTGCAGACCGTTATCACGCATCTCTCGGAAAATATGCCAGCGGCAGGCTGCTTGACCTTGGCTGCGGTAAAGTTCCCCTGTACGGGGCTTACAAGAGTCTGGTGACAGACAACACCTGCGTAGACTGGGGGAATTCAATTCACGACAACCCGTTCCTGGATCAACAGTGTGACCTTACGCAGCCGCTTCCCTTTTCAGACGGAGAGTACAACACCGTAATTCTTTCCGATGTGCTGGAGCATATTCCGGAACCCGGGCATCTCATGGGGGAGATAGCCCGGGTGCTTGCCTCTGGCGGCACTCTGATTATGAATGTACCGTTTATGTACTGGCTTCACGAAGAACCTTACGATTATCACAGATACACTTCCTTTGCCCTGAGAAGGCTGGCAGAATCTGCAGGACTTGAAGTGAAGGAACTCGAGCCCATTGGCGGGGCACTGTGTGTATTCACAGATATCTATGCTAAGAACATCATTCGCCTGCCGCTGATCGGCAGAGCTCTTGCAGTTCTGGCACAGTGGTCTACAGGTAAGGTAATAAGAACCTGGTATGGCCGTAAACTGTTCAATGCCACTGCGAAGAAGTTTCCTCTGGGGTACTTTATGGTGGCAGTTAAACACTGAAATTTGCACAAAACACTATAGTAGTATTATCATACCACTATACCAGAACTCTTCGTGGAAAGAAGAGCTGAATCGTGCAAAGGATGAAAAATGAAATACTTCGACGAAAACACAACGCTGTGGGATATAACCAGCAGCTATCCTGAAACAATTCCTGTTTTTGTCTCCAACGGTTTTCCCCTGATGCAGCATGAAAAACAGAGAGAAAAGTTCGCAAAGTCAATAACGCTGGAAACTGCACTTATGCTTAAACAGCTTGATGTTGAAACATTCTCGAAACTGCTTCGGGAAGCCATTGAGCAGGATGACAGTTCTGTGGATGTTACCCTTGCAAACACGGGAAAAGCCGTAAGTGGAGAGGGACTCAGTGTGGTTGGTCTGCTTCCCTGCCCGGTGAGGATTCCCCTGCTTGAAAGATTCAACGACTTTGTTAAACAATACTCTTCCACCAGCGGAGTGGAAGTAAGCTACGAGCTGAAAGCAGCCTCAATGGGGCTCGACTGGGTAGAAAACAACATAAAGGGAGCAACTGACGCTTCAGCCCTGCCTGATCTTTTTATCTCGGCCGGGTTTGACATGTTCTTCGACGAGAAGATGATCGGTAAGTTCAAAAGGCAGGATGTATTCAAGGATACAACAACTCTGAAGAAGTTCAACACTTTGTTCGACGGACTTGATCTGAAGGATCCTGCAGGCCACTACGCAATGATAGGAGTGGTTCCGGCTGTGTTTCTGATAAACAGGGATCAACTTGACGAAAGAGAAATACCCCGTACCTGGGAAGACATCATGAAACCGGAGTTTGAGAACAGGGTCTCGCTGCCGGTGGGAGATTTTGACCTGTTCAACGGTATACTGCTCAACATCCACAAACACTACGGGGAACAGGGTGTTACAAAACTGGGCCGCAGCCTGCTGCAGTCCATGCATCCTTCCCAGATGGTGAAGAGCGACAGGATGAAAACACAGAAACCGATTGTTACCATTATGCCGTATTTCTTCACGAAAGTTGTTAAAGAGGGTGGCCCTATGGTTGCTGTGTGGCCTGAGGACGGTGCCATAATAAGCCCTATCTTCATGCTGGCAAAAAAGCAGAAGATACAAACGCTTCAGCCTGTGATTGACTTCTTTGCGTCAGTTGAGGTAGGGAAAATTCTTTCCCATAGCGGTCTGTTTCCCAGTGTGCATCCGGATCTGGACAATCATATTTCTTCTGAAAACGAATTCATGTGGCTGGGGTGGGACTACATCTACAGCAACGACATAAGTGCTCTTATCTCGAAGTGTGAAGCACTGTTCAATGAAGCGACAGGAAAATCATGAACCTTGTAACGGTTTCCGGGCCGCCTTCATCAGG
>JAGGYZ010000335.1 GCA_021162285.1 Candidatus Fermentibacteraceae bacterium | reverse complement strand
GTCTGATAACTACCTCATCTTCATAGTTCATAAGCCTGAGCACAACATCTTTTTCCAGAGCGGCAGCGATTCTTGCAATGGAGTCAAGTGTAAAGTTAGCAGTTTCATTAAGAATGCGACTTACATACTGCCTGGATTTTCCCAACCTGTTTGCAAGTTCAGTTTTTGAAATTGACTCTTCCTCCATAACAGTGAAAATATCATCGGTCAGCGTAAGTTTCATATACTCAACCAGAAAAAGTGGATCAGCTTCAAGTCTTGCTTGCTTCTTTCCGCTCATATTAAACCTCTTCCCATGATTCTAGAAAAACATTCATCAGTTTGAAAGCTTCTTTCATCGCATCATTCTGTTTCTGGATAGTGTTCTTTTTATCATTTGTTTTCCAGAATCCTCCGGTGCATATCACCAGCTCTTCTTTGCCGGTTCCCGGATTGTGCACAAAACAGAATAATCTTGCGTTCCTTCCAATTGCTTTCAGTTCTATAAGACCTGGATAACCAATACAATCAACGAATCTGTGTGTTTTTATGATTTCTCTATTAGAGCACAATTTTTTTAATCCGGCAATAATCTTTTTGAAGTCCATAACGGAACTTCTTTCCCACTTTTTCAGGAAGTCATTCGCTGGTGCTTTTCCATTCACTGACATTACCTTCGCCGTCCTGAATCTGTACCAAGAGTCCTCAATACACTCAATATCTAACAGCTCTACCTTATTCATGTCAACCTACAAGTTGCGGTATTGGTTATACATCCAGCCACTCGCTCATTTCACCATATCCGGTGATTAACACATTCTTCTTTGCCCTGGTTACAGCCACATACACTAGAGCTCTTTCAGCCTTCAGCCCTTCCTGTTCAGTAACAGAATCGCTTCCGGCAATAGCCCTGTAGTGGGGTATGATGCCCTTGTTCGCAGAGCCTATTATCATGGTTTCAAACTCCAGACCCTTTACGCGGTGCATGGTTGCAATGCGAACACCATGTTCCTTGCGATCGTGCTTACGCTTCGGGTCAATTACACAGGGGTTCAAACCATGCTTCTTGAGTTCTTCAGCATACTGTTGTACAAGCTTATTGGTTCGTACAGCAATACAAATTTTGTCAAGCTCGCCTGCTTCTGAAACCAACGGTTTCAGCTTGTCTATTATGAAAGCAATCTCTTCGGTGAAGGAGGAAAATGCAAACACTTCAGGTTTTGCTCCATGCATCAGTGATCTGTAACCCTCAAGTGAATCCTTGCCTCCATCCAGATCATCAAACGAAAGGCCCTTCAGCAGTGCAACTGCCCAATTTCGATTCTCCTCTGTGGTTCTGTAGTTAATTCTGAGTTTCTTACTGCGTCCACGAATGTTGATTCCGGAATGACTCAGAACAACCTTTCTACCGTAGATACGCTGATGGGCGTCACCTGCAATGAACAGGCTGTTCTTTGGTTCAACATCTGTAAGGATAGAATTAATCAGGTTGAATTCCTGGGGTCCCATATCCTGGGCTTCATCCACTATCACTGCTTTGTAGGGAAGCATTCCCTTCTTCTGCTGAATAAGACTCGCAGCATCTCTCATGGCATCAAGAGGAGATTTCAGAGAGTGATTCGCCAGAGTACTTCTGAACTCCTGGAACACAGGCCAGATCAGTTTTCGTTGTTTTCGTGAGATTGGCGTACCTCTGCCGGTTCTTGAACAATGCATGTATTCATGAAGGGTATCTATTCCCTGAGCAAGGATGACTCTTCCCCACTCTTCTCTGAAGAAGGCATCATTGAACCCCGGAGGAGCCATGGAAAGAGCTTCATCCCAAAAATCGTCAGAATCTTTCCCATAAACCGGCTTGAATCCGTAGTCGTTTCGTTTGAGGAAGTTGAAAACCCATCCATCAAGGTTAACAATCTCAATCCTCTTTAAAACATCAGGAGATGATATCGATTCCAGTGCTGATCTGATGTCCTCAGCAAGGTTCTTGGTGTAAGTGGTAAAGAGAATCCTGTCATACTCACCGGTGAACCTGTTTTCCGCAAGCCACTTCGCCCGATGAACAGCAGCTACTGTTTTCCCTGTACCTGCTCCGCCCAGAACTTTAACCGGTCCGTTCCAGTCGCGCTCAACAAGTCTTCTCTGGCTGGGGTGCAGGAACACTCTCCACTTTTCCAGAGGGGCGGCAAGCATTGCGGCAAGCTCCAGCTCATCATCAACCACCCAGAACCTTCTGCGGGAATCAGAATGCTTAAGTGCGGTTTCTATGTCTTCAGTATCAACGGTTTCAGGTTCATCAGGTTTTATTTCAGCCATGATCTCAGCAACAGAGAACCCGGAGGCAAACATCAAAAGACAGTCAAAAGCTTCCTCGGGAATAGCAGATGAAAACTTATCCAGTTCAGATTCTGTGCAGACACTCCGCAGTGCAGGTATCATCTCTTCAGGAACACCGAATGAAGTCAGATGACGATCTTTCAGCTTCCTGAACATTGCCGGTACTTCAGCATCTGACTCAGTTTCACTCTTAACAGCGAAAGACTCTACTTTGGAAGAGTCGATAACCTGCAGACTGCCTGTTTCCGGATGCACCGCAATTCTGTGTCTCTTTGCCCAGTCGTATGCGTCATCATGATGATCCACCCACAGCAGTATGTAAGTTCGCCCCGAAGAAGGTTTGTGAACAATACCCCTGTAAGCTTTATCTATCCGTACAGAATAAACACCTTCACCACCATCGTGAATCTTTTCGTAATTGATTCCAGGCGAGGTTGGATTGGCTGTAAACTTGCTGATAAACTCCCTGACCTTACCCTGCTGTTTCCTGGGAATTCCTGCAAATGCCGTGAGAAAATCAGATCCAAGGGCTACAACTGGTGCTGAACTCATTGGGAATCACCTCCACGCAAAAATGAAATTACAGCCATTGGCTTCTCAGAGGCATCGCTTGCAGAAATAACCTTCCAGCCCATTTTTTCAAGAATCCCGGAATCACCCATATCCGCTGTCAGTAATACAATAATTTTTTCATCGTACCAGACCAGCTCTGCTGTACAAACTACCTCATCATTATTGTCTGTGAGGTCCACACCCACTTCCGGCACAGTTGAACCATTATCCCGCAGCCGCCTGCAGAGATCTGCCACGGAAGGATGTGCCAGCTCCAGCACTTCACTCCATTCTTCATTGCCTTCAGGCAAATTGACAACATCGACTGCATCCTGACACAGGGCCTCAATTTCACTGGAAAGCTCTCTACCAGTTGCCGCATGCACAACACAGCCCGGCAGGAACTGCATCAGGTTAAGCAGTCGCAGAAAGCTGTTCCATTCCTTCTGGAAGCCTTCTTCCCGCAATCTGTCATCGAGATGAAGCAGCACCTTTATTGATGAAACATCCATTGTTTGCACCTGCTTCAGATCTTGTGCAACATGTATTGACCATTGCTCACAAACTGACGAACCGCACAGAACAGAAGAGTCAAACGGGTAAAACAACGGGAAAAGATCACCTGCAATCTGTCTGGCTTTTTCCTTCCAGTGGAAGTGGCCTGTTTCATCTGAAAGTAGAGACGGGTTCAGATGGGCATAGCAGTAAGCCCAGGCATAATTCATCCAGGTAACCTGATCAGGAGTGTTAAGGTACGCGGTAAACCATCTGAAACTGTCTTCTCCAAAGAGTCTGTGAACCGACGAAACATTCACCGCTTCCTTCACTCCGTTAAAAAGCTGCAGCTTCTTCTCTGATTCAAGAAGCAGATAGTTTTCAAAGAAGTCTTCTGAAGTGCCTGCGACATCATTCCAGGTAAGTGACCAGACATTGTATTCCCCTGAGCGGATAAGTGAAGTACGCTGAAGCATGTCCATTCCGATCCGATCTTTGTGGAATGAATATCCGTCTGTGAATACAACAACAGGCTTCACCGATGAAGAGGCAAACAGAGGATAGAACACGAAGTCAGCCCTGGAGGGCACTGCAACATCCAGAAAAACCTGGGGTTCGATATTCCAGGTACTTTCCCCTGCTTTCAGGAACCAGCCCTGTTTCCCGTTCACCACCTGTTTTTTCAGTTCAATACCGGAAACAGCTGCAAGTTTTTCTATGAACAGGCTTTCAAGCTCGCTCTCAAGCCAGCTGTTGATTCCTATAGTACGAAGTGAAGAGGTTTTCTCAATCTTATCCTGCCTGGCAAGGATATTCCCAAGGAACTCGATTGCCTTGTCTCTTGAGATAGAGTGCATTTTGATACTGTCTCTGTAAGCATACAGACAGCTGTAGCATCCGTCCTTCTCCGGGTCCTGACAACATGAACACGACTTCATTCTTTCACGAGCCAGGAACAGCACCTCCATCAGGTCCGAAGGATCCTTCATGAGATTCTTCAGGTATCCTGTTCCACCGGGAACTGTATCGTACAGCACCAGGTAAGTCTTCCGCATTACGGAATCCTTTACCGGTTCATCTGCACTTGTTACACGCAGGTGATCCACTGAACCGCCATACTTCAGACGAAGCCCCAGTTGCAGTGCTGCTATGAAAGAATCAAGCACTCCTGTTCCTGACATAGCTGAAACCGGCAGCAAAAACCGAACCGCTTCAGATGAGAACTCCCGATACAAGTAAAGTGTGCTGATGAAATTTGAATCAGATTCCTTGTTCCTTGCAGGGCATGTCAGTGAGTGCACCCGTTGATCACGCTTGAATTGTACCTTACCACACGACTTACACACCCGGAACCCGTTCCTTGGCATCTCAAGCCCTGCAATACACACCTGCTCACCAAATGCATTGTGTTCACCGAAGTTGATCTCACGGAAAACCACACGCTTGAGATACTCAAATCCAAAGGGCAGGTCTTCTCCTGAAAGCTTCCAGGCACCCTCCACATCCATGCTCTCAAAGTCAACAAGCATCTGTTTGTTGTAGAAAGCTGGCTTTCTGTCCTCTGAGTCATCGGAGATCCTGCTCTTCCTGTCTGAAGTCGTTGCAAACACCTGCCTCAGCCTTACCATAGAGCGTTTCTGCCCTTCATCAGCCCACATTGGGCTACCGCAGTTAGGACAGGCACTTCGTGTGTCGTCAGAGGAATAAATCTCTGAATGGGAACACTGGTCGCAGAACCGCCACTCCTGCACCTCAGACTGTTTCATATCTATCTGGTCAATCTGCACACGGCGGCCTTCAGCATAGAAGTGACTTCCTGGAACCAGTTCACTTATAGCAGTTGAAGC
>JAGGYZ010000222.1 GCA_021162285.1 Candidatus Fermentibacteraceae bacterium | reverse complement strand
TTGTTCTCGGAATCGCTGGATGCTACTATGTCGCGGTATCCGTTACCGTCAAAATCGGCAACAGCGATAAACCTGGGGGTACCAATAGTGCCTATAACATGCTTGGACCATGCTGTACCCTGTCCGTTGGTGTTTTCGTTCCAGAACACCTCACCGGAATTGTATGCACAGCCTGCTGCGTCCATGTCTCCATCCTGGTCTATATCAATAGCAACCACATAAGTGGGGCCGTTCGCTGAAGTTATCTGATTCTCATCGCGGTTAACAATGAGTTTGAGCTGACCGGGTGTTGTGTCCCAGTCCATATCGCCGGACATGTAAAACCTGTCCTGCCAGTTGGTCACCGGCCCCTGAACTCCGGACCCGCCTGCCCAGTCGGTCTGAGTTTCACTTTCCGCGAAAACTGGAAAACAAAGACCCAGAACAAACATTAAATACAAATATTTCATAAAACCCTCCAAATGATGCTGCCTTGCGCGGGACTACCACAGCTTAAGTATTACAGCAAAGGAAAGACAGGTCAATACCCGATATGGGTTATACCTGACCAGGAGATTTGATCTTCAGGTAACGGTCCCGCTCGCTGAACACGCAGCCGCAGTACGGCTGACGGTACATATGCAGGCCCCGGGACAATTCAATTGATCTTCTGTAGCTGTTTCTGTAATCCCTGTAAAGATACCGAATTCCATGAATGGAAGAGGCTGCTTCCCCCGCCTTTATTAGAAGCTTTTGATTCTGATAGGGGCTTACGGTCAAAGTCGTTGTAAACTGTTCCATACCCAGCTCTTTTGCCAGCTGTGCAGTTTTGTTCATTCTGTCGCTGAAACAGGCAAAGCATCTGTTCGGGCTTCCAAGCAGCATCCTTATGTTGTCTTCAAGGGGGTACTCTTCACTGTATATCACCGGCAGATCGATCGCTGGTGCCCATTCCTTCAGTGTGTCCATCCGCCGTTTAAACTCTTTCCATGGATGAATGGAGGGGTTGTAAAAATAACCGGTAATATCGTATCCGTCTGTTCGAAGATTTTCCACAACTGCTGTTGCACACGGGGCACAACAGATGTGAAGTAATATCTTTTTGCTCACAGTGGAAGCTCTTCCTGACCGGACCGTGTGAATCCAAGATGCCTGTATGCATGGGCTGTTGCAATCCGCCCCCTGCTTGTACGGTTTAGAAACCCCCTGGCCAGAAGAAATGGCTCCACCACATCTATCAGTGTATCCCTCTCTTCGCTGAGTGTAGCCGCAATTGCTGAAACCCCTACGGGACCGCCGCTGTACTGCTTTATTATTACGGTGAGATAGTTCCTGTCCAGTCTGTCGAGCCCGGCCTCGTCTACCCCGTTAATGTCCATGGCTTCAACAGAGGTAATTTCGTCGATGGTTTCTCGGCGCATAACCTGAGCATAATCTCTGGTTCTTTTTAGAAGCCTGTTGGCTATTCTTGGCGTACCCCTGGAGCGAAAGGCAATTGACTGGGAACCCTCGCCAGTAATGCTTGTTGAAAGTATTCCCGCAGAACGGGTTATGATAGTACGAAGGTCTTCTATATCGTAAAACTCAAGGTGAAGAGAAAAGCCGAATCTATCACGAAGCGGGCCTGTAATAAGACCGGCCCGTGTGGTAGCACCCACAATTGTAAAATGACTCAACTCCAGTTTCACCGTTCTTGCATGGGGGCCGGGGTCTATCACCATATCAATTTCGAAATCTTCCATTGCCGGATATATGTACTCCTCTACAATCCTGGGAAGTCTGTGAATTTCGTCGATAAACAGAATATCTCCCCTTTTCAGATTGGTAAGAATACCCACAAGATCAGCTGGTCTTTCAAGAGCAGGACCGGACGTGCAAACGATATCTGCTCTCATTTCCTCTGCAATCACATAGGCAAGAGTTGTTTTACCCAGACCGGGAGGGCCATGAAAAAGCAGGTGATCAAGTGGCTCTCCCCTTTCCATGGCTGCCTGAACTGCTATCTTCAGGTTATCAATAATCTCCCGCTGACCAATGTACTCTGCAAAACTCCGGGGTCTTAAGTTTGTAAAATCCCTTTCCTCCGATTCGCCGGTACTGTCTGGTCTTACAATTGATTCCAGTGCCATGTCAGCCTCTCAATTTCATTGCCGACCGAACCAGGTCCGATGCAGAAACTTCCTGTCCGGCTTTTTCAGTTACAGCGTTTACAAGAGAAACAGCTTCTGAAGAAGGGATTCCAAGCTGCTCCAGGATAGCCCGGGCATCACGGGCATTGTCTGAAACTGCAGCGGCGGAAGAAGCAAAACTGGACTTCGACATAACATCCTGAAGCTTGGCAACAATCTGTTTAGCTCGGGAATTCCCTATCCCCGGAAGGGATTTCAGTACCTTGATATCACCAGCAGCAATAGCAGATGCGAGCTCGGAGGGAGGAATGACCATGGCTTTTGCAGCAGCTCTCACTCCGACCCCTGAAACACTGATAAACTTTTTAAAGAATTCCCTGTCGGAAGTGCTTGGAAATGCCACTGCCAGAGGAACTCCCTTGTTACCCTCGTTTACTATCTGAAACAGAAGGAAGAACTGTGACTCATCCCCAGAGGAAACATGTCGGAGAAAGTACCCTGGAGCCAGAAGACGAACAGTTACGGGACCAGTCTCAAGAAGAATATAAGTTTGATCAGTTCCTGTTACCTTTCCCCTTATACTCTCAAGCATTTCTTTCCTCCTCATACAGGGCAATTGCAACTGCGAGAGCATCGCTTACATCAAATGGCTTCAACTCAGTGTGTATTCCAAGAATTCTGCAGACCATTCCGTTAACCTGCTGTTTGCTGGCCCGTCCGTTGCCTGTAACAGCCTTTTTCACCCGGCTGGCGGGAAGCGATTCAACCCTTATTCCACTCTGACCTGCTGCCAGACACAACACCCCCCTTGCGTGCCCCATGATAATAGCTGTAGCCGGATGACGGTAATGCGAATATATCTTTTCCATTCCCATCACATCTGGAGAATACTTCTCTATGACCTGAACCAGCCCACGAAAAAGCTCGGTGAGCCTGGGGGTAAGAGGATCTGATGCCCTGCTTCTGATGGTTCCTGCATCCAGCAGCTTCAGAGAACCTGCCGATGCCGAGACAACTCCGTAACCGGTAATGTTCAATCCCGGATCTATTCCGAGAATTACCCTGTCAGACAACTATTCCGCCATATCAAAGTTCGAGAAAAGTGCCTGAACATCGTCAAGATCCTCAAGGCTTTCAAGAAGCTTCATGGTTCTCACAGCTTCTTTTCCTTCAAGAAGAACCGTGTTGGAAGGCACTTTTGTAACTTCGGAAGATTCAATTTTTATTCCAGCCGCTTCCAGAGCATCTTTTACTATGTAAATATCGTCAGGACCTGTGGATGCAATAATGGTGTCTTCAATTACCGTTACATCTTCCAGACCAGCATCAAGCCCTGCCTCAAGAACCTCGTCCTCGGTGTGCACAGAACCGTCGATGAATATATGCCCCTGCTTGCTGAAAAGATACGCAACGCTGTTCTTGGAACCGAGGCTGCCTCCGCCTTTCGTAAGAGAGTGGCGAATCTCTGCAGCAGCACGATTTTTATTGTCTGTAAGAACTTCAATGATAATTGCAACACCACCGGGGCCATAGGCTTCATAGAGCATTTCTTCATAGGTAACGCCCTCAAGCTCTCCCGTTCCGCGTTTCACGGCTCTCTCGATATTGTCGTTGGGCATGTTCTGGCCTCTGGCAGTATCAATCGCCACCCGCAACCTGGGATTCATGTCGGCATCGCCGCCACCCTGACGGGCAGCTACAGATATTTCTTTTACGAGACGGCTGAATATTTTGCCCCTGGCTGCGTCTGCCTTGCCCTTCTTGTGCTTGATCGTACTCCATTTATTGTGTCCGGACATTCATATCTCCTTTGTTAATGTGTTTCGCACTGATGCTACCTTAGGGCAGAATATCTCTGCGGTCAAGTTCTGCTGCTGTGATAATCCATAATCCCGTCCCAGTCCGGCACAGATCTTCTGAAGAATGATACACCGGTTTCTGCAACATTTACCTTCTCAACTTCGACACTGCACGGCAGAATAACAAGGGTACTCTTAACTGAAGACAGTACTATTTCGATCTCTGCAAGCCAGTCTGCTTTTTCAGTTTCCTGCCCCACTGCAATACATCTTGCCAGTATTGCAGCATCGGTTTTTGAAACTGACCCGCCGCAGATTGCAGGCAGTGGCTCTTCCTGTCCCAGTTCACCCGGGAGATCACGAATCTTTTCTGATAGAACCACACCAATACCTGGTAATCCATCCACAGGAAACGCGGGAAAGAGAAAAGTTCTTCTCTCAGAAAAACCGCCGGTCTCACTCTTTTTTGCTGCCAGTACATCTTCCTCATACCTGGACCCGAACCTTACAATAGTGGATGTAAACTCATTCCTGACAGTACGCTTCAGAACATGAACCGCAGCACTGACCATCCAGAATGGAAGTGGAAGCCTGGAACTGGAAGAGGCACGGCACTGTACCTGAACAGGTTCAAGCCCGCCGGCATCAAGCACCCAGCCTTTTCCGCAGTTGCTGCAGAAAAACAGTTTGTCCTGACCAAGACCGGAAAGAGCAGTTCCGCAGTGCCCACAGACCAGCTTTGTTATTTTCATATCATACTGTCCGTCCTGGCATTGTTTTTCGCCATTTTCAGAAATCTGAATGAAACAGCACCCAGTCCGTAAACAAAGAGCAGCACAAGCACAAGAATCGGCCCGGCACTGAAAAGACCGGCAAAAGAAACAAACAGCAGAATGGGAATCAATCCTGCCCACACGCTGCCAAGAACCCTGCAGACCTTTTTCCAATGCTCTGAGTCGGCAGGAAAAGCTCCTTTAAGCAGTTTTCCTGTGCATCCGTCAACAACAGCCCGGTAAGATCTGTTCTCAAACACATACTCCACAACCCAAAGAGGATAGTGCACCAGCTTTTCCCGTGCTCCTGTGACGGCCAGATACATTGAACGCTGTTCCAGCCCCACACCTACACCACCACAGATTCTCTGGATGTATCTGTCAGACTCTTTCCTGGCCTGATCAATGGAAACGCAGGGATCAACCACACTGGCAGAAGCTGGCAGTTCATCGGAATCGAAAACTTTCAGAGGGAGTCTTGAACCGGAACGACCGAGTGCCATCCCGGAAAGACCCATCTGGGATTCTGCTCCCAGAGATGGTATACCAAGAGGCTCGAGGTGTGCGGCACTTACGATAACATCAAAACCGCTGCTGATCTGATGCTCTTCCGCCCGAACACCTTTTCGCTGCTTGACAGTTCTTACAAAGTAATTCTGGCTGCTGCCGTCGTTGTTTTCCGCAACTGTTCTCACCTTTTTCTCTTTGAACACCGGCTTTAAACCAAAGACATAACCATCAACACGGCACGACAGTATCCAGAACGGAACATAGGCCAGGAACGGTTTTCTTACCCGGCATCCGGTAAAAACACCTGCGGAAACCTCCTCCAGTTTACGCCGTACTACACGCACTGCATCGGTTGAATCAACGCTGGAATCAATGATGTATCTGTTTACAACTCCCTCCAGAAGCAGCGGAGTTCCGCAGTTGGGACACACCGTGTTGGTGCTTCCCTCGCTGATCTCCAGAAGCCCGGCACATGAAGGGCATGAGAGAGTAAGAAGGTCACTCACGGTTTCTACCCCCTGTCAGCTTTTTCCACAGGTCAGGCGCAAGTATTGCCGAAGCCATACCGAAAACAGCAGCCCAGAAAATTGAAAAACCTCTGAGAAAAAAGAATACCAGCATAGCCGGGCCTATACCAGTAAGAAAAGCGGAAAGAGCTTCCCTGGAAGGATAAAAAACACTGCCGCCTGAAGATTCAGCAACCTCCCCGAGCTTCCTGCCGCTCACTGCATCAACCATGGTTCCCTGGGCGGTAGCCGTGCTGATAACAACCCAGAAAGGGTGGTACACAACTCCACCCTCTCCCAGAAGCTGAGGGTCAACAGGTACTACCTTTCCACCTGCTTCAGATTCGTTCCACAGTCTGCGGTCAGCAGAAGGAGGTGAATAGTTTTCCATCTCCGCATAGGGCTGTGTAAAAACTCTGGAAAGAAAATCCGCGTCGTAGGGAAACCAGAAAACAGAAGCAGTGGCAACAGCACCCGGTTTGAAAAGGCGAAGAACATCCTCTCTACTCAACGCGGGTCTGTGAAAAAAACTTTCTCCGGAGTAGCCGTCTACCACCGAACGGGCACCACAGTACGGACAGCTTATGTACGCATCGGGAGAAGTAACGGCAAGAAGAGCTCCACACTGTCTGCATTGAAGTTTCATTTACCGCTAACCCCCTCAGTGTCTGTGGAGACGACTGTGCAACAGCCGCCTCCACAACTGGTAAGCTATCTTACCGCCGAAACAATACGGCGCACTGAAACACCTGAAGCTGTTTCAAGCCTTACAAAGTGAACACCGGCTGGAATGTCTTCTGCATCCCACACGATGTTCCTGTACCCTGTATCCGTTACAAGAGATGTGAGGTCAGCCACCTGCCTTCCATACACATCAAACACGGTAAGTTTAGCTGTGGCAATATCCTGCGGAGCAACAGTTACAGGGATAACCGCACTTTCATACACAGGATTAGGTGTTACAAGCCCCAATGAAGATACACCGGGTTGTATCCCTTCATATGCATCACTTACGCCGGTGGTACTTACCTGAGCCA
>JAGGYZ010000018.1 GCA_021162285.1 Candidatus Fermentibacteraceae bacterium | reverse complement strand
TCGGCCCCCTGCCGTCCAGACACAGAATACCATCTGTTATGTGCAGTGCAAAATCCGCTGTTTCGTAGAGATCTACAATGTTAACCGCCAGATCCACAGGTCTCGGGCTCCGCATGTGCAGCATGGCTTTCCCAAGCCCGGGTACAATACCGAATGAGTTCTTCAGCGAATTCGTGAGCCTGGTATACATGTGTGATTTAAACTTGGAAAGATTTATTCTACAGTCGAACCCTTCAAGAACAGGAAGAGCAATGTCGTACTCTCTTCCGTGTACGGTTATCCTTCTTGAACCTGAACCCTCAAAACTTATGAGTTCGGCACCGGACACCTCTGCAGCTGCAAGAAATCCGCAATTTTTCCAGTACCTTTCAACACCTTTTATCGCACCTCCGGGGCTGTCTCCTATTACTACTCTGCACCCTCTGTCTTTAAGCAGAGACGCCACAGCAGCAACAACTGCAGGATGTGTTGTTATTCCTCTGGAAGGATGCTTGGCGGAAAGCATGTTTACCTTCAGCAGAACCCTGCTGCCACTGGATGTTCCTTCCGGCCAGCCGCCGGAAGATTCCACCATGGAAGAAATGGCTTGTTTTATTTTCTTCGTGCAGTAAAAACCAAAACCGTCCTGTACCACCACATCGTATTTCATTTTTACCTCAGTTACCGCAGACTCTGTTTTTCCCGGCTCTTTTTGCCCTGTACATTCTCTGATCAGCTATTTCCAGCAGTTCGTCTTTCTCGCGGGAATCTTCCGGAAAAGTTGCCACACCCAGACTGAGGCTTACAACTCCCCCAGGCTGTTCTTCAGAGTTAGGTATCTCTGCACTGGCTTCAACTGCTTTCTTTCTGATCCGTTCGGCAACATCCCGGGCCACCTGTTTGTCTGTCAGGGGAAGAATGCAGACAAATTCCTCTCCACCGTACCGCACAAGAATGTCCACATCTCTGAGGGCATCACTCATTGCCCTGGTAAGCTTGCGCAGCAAAACATTACCCATGGGGTGCCCGAAGGAATCGTTGTAGTGTTTAAAATCGTCTATGTCCATCATAATAAGGGAGAAAGAGTACTGATACCTGTCTGCCCGCTCAAACTCTTCAGGGTATCTTTCTTCAAAAAATGCCATGTTGTACAATCCTGTAAGCCTGTCTCTGCGGGCAAGTTTGATAAGCTCAGTCTGTTGAAGAGCGGTTTCCAGGACACCGGCGGAGAATCCCACCATGTTATTCAACCTTCTTACATCATCACCGAGGAACCTGTTAACCCGGGAACTCTCCAGATCGATCACGCCAACCACCCTTCCGCGGCTGAGCATGGGAATGGCGAGTTCACTTTTGATATCCGGGAGAAGACGCATGAAAAGATCGGTCTGCAAAACATCGGGGATGTTAATCATTCGTCCTGTTCTTACAGCCTCCGCCACCACACCCTGGTCTGAAGACTCTTTGATTATCTGAATACTGGCACCTGGAATAACCGCTGTATCTTTAAAACCTGCACCGGACACAGCATGAACAATCAGTTTTTCAGGAACCAGAGAGTAGGGTACTTCCGACGCTGCGAGAATCGCTATGGCCTCATCAGGGTAAAAATCTTCAAGAGTCCGAAACATTGTTCTGCATATTTCACCGGGATCTGTCAGCGATGTAAGATCGCCAGCAAGTGATGCAATAGCATCAGTTTCAAATTCCAGAAGCTTGATTCTCTCTTCCAGATCTCCGTAAGTTGTTCTGTCTGAAACCACAAGAATCATTCCATCAGGCTTTCTTCTGATCAGAGAAAACCCTGCGTAGCCATCTCCACAGGAAACTGTATTTACTTCAACATTACGGTTCTCTGATATTGCATTCAGTATGGACTCCCGGGGTACATCAGGTATACCTCTCAGGAGATGACTTACAGCCATCCCCGGAATCATATGAGCAATGCACGGAATTGCTTCTGCATCACCGTATACAGCTTTTACAACACCTGTTCCCGAAATTTCAAAAGCCCTTGCAGCCCGCCTGCTAAGCATCCGTTCAAATATGCTGTAGGAAGCCTCAAGCCTGCTCTGTGCGTCAAAGTATCTGATAAATGAAGACAATTCTCCAGCAAGCATTTTAAGAATTCTCAGGCTGCTTTCTGATGGAAGTTTGCGTGATATTCCGTTGTCACACCTGATAATACCGAACACGCTGCTGCCAACTTTAACAGGTGTGTCAATGTAGTTAATACTTCCAAGCCATGTTTCTCTGTTGTCTATAAATTCAGTTGACCAGGACAAAACCTGAATACCTTTAGAAACTGCAGTATCCACGGTAAGATAACCGGGAGTACCGGATAGTTTGATAGGTTCTCCGGTTATTCCCCTTCCCCTGAACGCGACCGCTTCAACTGTCGCGGCTGAACTGTCGAGAATACCGATCCAGGCCCGCTGGAAGCCAAGTCCTGTGAGAATTGACAGAACAACTTTCCTGCTTGCCTCTGCGATGGATGTAACTCCGTTCAGTTCAGAAGCAAGGTTAACAACAGTTTCTATGGATTCCAGAGAATCCTCCAGCGAATCGGCAGTCATAAGCAGCAGCCGGTCCTGCGAAACGGGAAAACCCGACCTGATTGCTGAAGACAGCTCTGAACTCATGTGAGTTCTTATCAGTTCTACCACTTTGCTGAACGGAGTAGAGTAGTCTACAACTGCAACGGCAGAAGCACTGAATGCTCTTCTTCGAACCCGTGGGTTCAACTCGGAAACTGTAATAATAACAGGCATTTCAGTGTTTGTGTACATCGTGCTCAGGAAACGGCAAACCTTAAGCCCATCCATTCCAGCCAGAACCTGCCCGCACAGAATACACCTGGGTTTTGATGAAAACGCCGAAGTTACAGCATCAATACCACTTGTAACCGTTTCAACAGAGAGACCCTCCTTCAGGAGGGCCTCTTCTGTAACAGACAAAAGTGCAGGGCTTCCCATGGCAAGCAGAACATCTACCCTTTTCACAGGAGTGCCCTGTCCGGTTTACTCTGCTTCCAGAACAGCCTGTGCAGCTGCAAGTCTGGCAACAGGAACCCGGTAGGGAGAACATGAAATGTAGTTCAGCCCCACTGAGTTGAAAAATCTGATTGATGCAGGGTCGCCACCATGCTCGCCGCATACACCAAGTTTGAGACCCGGTTTTGCAGTTCTGCCAAGATCCACTGCAATTTCCACCAGACGTCCAACTCCTGGAATATCCAGAGAGGCAAAGGGATCTCTCTCGTAGATTCCCATCTTCACATAGTCGCCAAGGAATTTACCTGCATCGTCTCGCGAGAACCCGCAGCACATCTGCGTAAGATCGTTTGTACCAAAACTGAAGAAGTCTGCTTCCTCTGCGATCTTGTCTGCTGTAACTGCAGCGCGGGGAATCTCGATCATAGTACCTATCTGATAGCTGATGAAATCATCTGCCCTGCCATGTTCAGTCAGCACGGTGCTGATAACTTTCTGAGCCATAGTTCTGGCAATGGCCAGCTCTTTCACATTCCCCACAAGAGGAATCATTATTTCAGGAAGAACCTGGATTCCCTCATCTGCAACCTTTATGGCTGCTTCCATTATCGCCCTTACCTGCATATCTGCAATCTCAGGGTAGACAAGCCCAAGACGACAGCCCCTGTGCCCCATCATCGGATTGAATTCGTGAAGAGATTCAACTTTAAGGGCAACTGTTTCAGGGCTCACACCCATGACTTCAGCCATTTCGGCCTGTCCTTCTTCATCATGGGGAAGGAATTCGTGAAGTGGAGGATCAAGAAGTCTGATGTTGCAGGGACGACCTTTAAGTGCACGGAAGATATCTTCAAAGTCATTCCTCTGAAGGGGAAGCAACTCTGCCAGAGCCTGATCGTAACTGGCGAGAGGTGTTTCAAGTTCTTTTTTCAGTTCTTCCAGGTCGCCGGCTCCCGATTCAATTCTGTCCTTTATTCTCTTAACATCATCTGCAACCAGTATGAGTTTTCTGAAAGGAATTATCCGGTCTCCCTGGAAAAACATGTGCTCTGTACGGCACAGACCAATGCCCTGGGCGCCGAAGAGAACTGCCATTTCCGTGTCCCTTGGAGTATCCGCATTTGTCCGAACATCCATTCTGCGAATTTCATCGGCCCAGCCTACAAGTTTTTCATAGTTTTTGAAAAGTGTGCTGTCTTTCGCATCCATGTTGCCCTGCAGAACCTGAACTATCTCAGACGGACGAACCTGAACTTCGCCTGAAAACACTTCTCCGGTAAAACCGTCAATAGCTATGGTGTCGCCCTCTTTTACAGTTATCCCCCTGCAGATCATCACCGCTTCATCGCCGTCTATATGCAGCTCATCCGCGCCGGAAACACAGGGTACACCCATACCGCGGGCAACCACTGCAGCGTGGCTGGTCATACCGCCTCTTGCTGTGAGTATTCCCTTTGCAGCCACCATGCCGCCAATGTCTTCAGGGCTGGTTTCAAGACGGCACAGAATTACCTCTTCCCCTCTGGCTTTCCATTCCTCTGCAGTTTCTGCTGTGAACACTGCTCTTCCGCAGGCACCTCCGGGAGAAGCGTTGAGTCCGGTGGTGAGAAGGGTTGCCGAAGACTTGCTTTCCGTTCCCAGAATCGGTGCGAAAAGCTGATTGAAGCTCTGCGCAGGAACCCTCATTACGGCTTCTTTTTTGTCTATCAAGCCCTCTTCCGCCATATCAACAGCCATGTTCAAGGCGGAAAATACGGTGCGTTTACCTGTACGGGTCTGCAGAATGTATAGCTTTCCCTCTTCAATGGTAAACTCGATATCCTGCATGTCACGGTAGTGTTCCTCCAGTTTGCTCCTGAGACTCAGCAGCCCCTGATAGGATATTTCGTCCTGATCTCCCATAGTTGCTATTGGAAGCGGAGTTCTGATACCGGCAACCACATCTTCACCCTGGGCATCCATGAGATACTCACCGTAGAATACATTCTCACCGCTTGCAGGATCACGGGTAAAACACACGCCGGTTCCGGAGGTTCTGCCCATGTTGCCGAAAACCATTGCCTGTACATTGACTGCTGTACCGATAAGACCCTTTATCTCGTTGATCTCGCGGTACCTGATCGCTCTGGAATTGTTCCAGCTGCTGAATACGGCATCGATGGACAGCTTCAGCTGTTCCCACGGGTCAGAGGGAAAGTCACTGCCTATGGCACTGCGGTAAATCTCCCTGTACAGCACCACTACCTTTTTAAGGTCTTCAAGCTCAAGTTCCGTGTCAAGCTTTACACCCTTTTCATTCTTTACGGTCTGAAGCGCGCGCTCAAAATCATGGTGGGGTATGTTCATCACAACATCCCCGAACATCTGCATGAATCTTCTGTAGGAATCCCAGGCAAACCTCGGATTACCGCTCCTGGCGGCAATTCCCTGAAGGGTATCTTCGTTAAGCCCCAGGTTAAGAACGGTGTCCATCATTCCAGGCATGGAAATGGCAGCACCGCTTCTCACAGAGACAAGAAGGGGATCTGTGCTGTCTCCGAATTTTTTCCCCAGCTCCTCTTCGATCAGGCTTATTCCTGCTTTTACCTGCTGGTCAAGCCCTTCAGGCCATGCTGCCCCGGCTCTGTTGAACACATCACATGTTTCAGTTGTAATTGTAAATCCCGGGGGAACCGGCATGCCGATCTTCGTCATCTCTGCGAGATTTGCACCCTTCCCTCCGAGAAGTTCCTTCATAGATCGGTCACCATCGGTTTTTGCAGAACCAAAATTGTAAACATATTTGCTGTTCATTTTTGTCCGTTTCTTCCTGTTTTACCATGCGCTGAATAGAGCTGTATTACCAAGTTACATCAATGCCAGAAACGGGCAGCTCGCAGAGAAACACCTGTCAGGAGCAAACCCACGACGCTAATATAACAATCCAACAAAATAATGTGGTTATTGACTGTAACCTTTTTTGCGCCAGATATATGCAACAAATTCTTCAATCTCACGGCGCTGAACTTCATCAACAGGAGAAACTCTCTGGAAAACCCACGCGGCGGCATCTGAAGCGTTCTCAAATTCATCGCTGGCGGAACCCAGCTCTGCCAGAATTTCCGCGATCTCATCCATCCGGGTATCGCGGAGCAGATCGGATCCCTCGCTGGCAAGCCTCTCCAGAAGTCTTGTCGGAGGGAGGTTGACAGACTTTTTCAAAATATGGTAATGATCACGAAGCTGAGACACTGAAACACCGTATTCTCCCGCAAGCTGCTCCTGCGTGAAATGTGGTCCACCGCTGGTGACTGCGTACTCCAAAGCTGCAGCCCAGGTCTCCGGCTTACGCCCTGTCGGTGTGTTTGATGCACAGAACCGGCTCCATGTATCAGCGGCAATATTTGCGATTTCCGGGGAATAACCGTGAAGCCCCAGCATTCCTGCAGTCATTCCCGGTACAACTTCAGAAAGGGGAAGAAGGTCACTCTCTATGGCGCTTCGCCTCATCTGAACTCTAAGAGCTTCAATTCTGAGAAGACTGTGCTCGATCTTCTCGTCGTACGGTGCCAGCTCCCTGGCCTGAAGAAGCAGATGAAGACTCTCCTCCAACTTGTCTCTTTTTGCTTCCAGCAGAGCAAGATAAGTAAGGGTTGATGCAACACGGTACCTTTCTCTTCTGGCAACTGACAGCAGAATTCTCTCCGCTTCGTCATCCCGGTGAAGCATCAGAAGAACAAGCCCCTTTTTTCTGCTGGCATCTGCATCTCTAGGGTACAGTTTCAGATAGGACTCCAGAGATTCCAGAGATGTTTCAAACATATCCAGTTTTAAAAACACATCTGCTGCCAGAAGAAGGGCTGCGGCACCAGGAATACCGTACCATTGGAAGCTGGAGAGCATTCTGGCTGCAGTGTCCACTTTTCCTCTGTCGAGTTCCATGCGGCACAATTCAAGAGTGGCCAGATTTTCATCGGGGGTGTTTTTTACAGAAGAATCCTCCAGAAGCCTCTCAAGACTTTCCCGGGCTTTTTCTCCGTCGCCGCTGGCTCTCGCCTCTTCAACCTGCTTCCACAACCAGCTTATCTTGCGATCTTCCATGAGTCTCCCCGGATTGTATCAGTTTACCGTTGCAAGAACCCCTGTCACCACAGATGACTGTTCGAACAGCCCGCCTTCTGTATCCGCCTCAATGGTATAAATGTAAGCTCCTGAGGCTGGAATGTCACCATCTGCATCCAGGCCGTTCCACAACACCTGATTGTATCCCTGAACACACTGTGCGGAAATCCGGCGGATACACCTGCCGGCAGTTGTATAGATTGAAACTGTAACAAATGCACTTGAGGATACAGTGAAGCTGAAACACCTCTGTCCTGTCCCCGGATTGGGGTACACCACGTACTGCTCTATCGCGACTTCACTCTCGTCGGTAGACTTCACGTACATACTGTCACGGGAGAGGTTACCTACCCCGTCCATGGCCTGAAGTATGAACAGATGCTCTCCGGAAACCAGTTCGGACACTGTGTATTCCAGCTGACCTGTGGTTGTTGAGCCGGTGTTGTAGGTGAATGAATCGCTGAGATCGAACTCTTCTCCGTCCACGAACAGCTGAATGCTTCTGCCTGTTCCTCCCAGGAACATGATCCCGCTGGAATCAGACAGTTCAGCGTCGAGCACGCCTTCCCCTGTTATCACAGGTTCTTCAATGCCTGCCTGTCCACGAATCCACATGGATATGTCCGGGCCTTTGAAATCTGAGGAAGGATCTCCCTCAACCAGAACCAGAGGAGCATCAGCACCCAGTTCAGCACCGCCTGGCACGATTGCAGCACAGTCTACCCGGGCAAGCTGCCCTGTATTGCAGCCCACAGGAAGAATGCATTCAGCAGAAAACTCTCCGTCTGAAACCGCTGCCCTTCCTCTCCATGCTGTTCCACCTTGGTGGAAGTAATTTATTACACCGCCGGAAAACATGGTATAGCTGGCAGGAATATCGGATTCGGTAATTTCTATCAATGCAAGTCCGTCAGTTGCACTTCCTGTTCCTGAAACAAGATTCGTTTCACCGGAGCGAAGGGTATCCCCCACAAGTTCCACAGCCAGATCATTTCTG
>JAGGYZ010000267.1 GCA_021162285.1 Candidatus Fermentibacteraceae bacterium | reverse complement strand
GAAAACTGCTATTCATCTGTGATCTGTTTAAGAATCCTCAGTGCCACAGCCGCTGCCCCAACCCCGTTGTCGATGTTAACAACACTGACCCCGGGGCTGCATGAGCTGAGAGATGAAAAAAGCGCGGTAAACCCGTCCAGAGCAACCCCGTAACCTGTACTTACAGGCAGTGCTATAACCGGCCCTGGAAACAACCCTCCCAGCACACTTACAAGTGCAGCATCCATACCGGCACAGGCAATGCAGACAGATGCTGAAAGAATGTCAGGCAGTACATTGCTCAACCTGTGAATGCCTGCCACACCCACATCAGCGAGCAGTTTTACAGAAACACCCATTGTTTCCAGAACAATTACCGCTTCCTCGGCAACAGGCAGGTCGGAAGTGCCTGCTGTAACCACCACAACCGAGCCTGCAGTCTTGAATGACCCGGTGTATTCCCCGGCAACAAACATCCGTGAAAGATCATCCATCTTCCCTGTGGGAAAAACCTCGTTCAATCTTAACTCAAAGCCTTCAGGCACTCTGGATACAATGGCAAGGCCTGTTCGCTTAAAAAGAGTCTGTGCAATGGCAACAACCTGCTCTACGGTTTTACCCTCACCGAACACCACCTCCGGCAGAGGCTGCCTTTCTCCCCGCCGGGAATCAACAACGGAAAAGCCCAGGTCATCCAGCCCTGCGCTGCGGAGTGTGGAAACGGCCTCCCCCGGCTTTATTCCAGCGGCATTCAGTATTTTCAGCAGATGCTCTATATCCATTTTATTCCAATCCAAAAAGTTCAGATGCTTTCCCGCGGGCTTCCTGCAGCACGATCTTTGCCGGTAGACCGGCAGCGTCAGCCAGAGCAGCACACTCATCAAATTCCGGTTCAGCACTCACAAGTTTGTTTGCGTAGTAGCCAAGTTTAACGCTTACAGTACCGTACCGGGTAACTACCTGCTTGAACTCTCTGTTAAGGATTAATCGCTTTTCTGTTGAGATTCTCACCCCAAGAGTTGAGGAATGGGTGAAAACCACATCAAGAACGGCTTCTCTCGCATCCTCCGGTAGAAGAACCACCAGCTCCATTGCCGGCCTGCCTTTCTTGCCCATACAGTTTCTCACAAAACAGTCCAGTGCACCAGCCTTAAGGATACTGTCGCTGAGTAACGGCCAGACTCTTGGATCCAGGTCATCAATTACAGCCTCTATCTTCAAGCAGGAACTGTTCGTGTAAAAGGGTGATTCCTCTGCCTCCCCTATCACAAGTCGTAACAGGTTTGCTCTGGTCTCTCCCTCCCTGGTACCGGCTCCCATCCCATTGGAAACACCTCTGTAAACAGGAGGAGCATCCCATGATTCAACCAGGGCAGTTAACACCGCTGCTCCCGTTGGTGTTGTCAGTTCACTGGGCTCATCTGTCTGCACAACGGGAACACCCTTCAGCAACCTTGCTGTTGCCGGTGCCGGCAGAGGCAAAGTACCGTGGGCACACTCAACAGTGCCTGTGCCTACGGAAACTGCGCCTGAGAACACAGCTTCAACCCCAAGCAGGTGCAGGCCAAGACAGCTTCCCACCACATCAATAATGGCATCCATGGCACCAACTTCGTGAAAGTGAACCTCTTCTATGTCAATACCGTGAGATTCCGCTTCAGCCTCTGCCAGACGCTGGAATGCCTTCAATGCCTTTTCCTTTACCCATGGATCAAGAGAGGAGGGTTCAATAATGTTCTTTATATGGGAAAGATGCCTGTGCACATGCTCGTGGGGAACTTTAACTTCCACATGGGTTCCCTGCAGCCCCCCGCGCAATACCTTTTTTGCCTCAATACTCCACCCGGAAACGGGCAGCTTCTTCAAACCTTCAATCAAATCATCAACAGCAAGACCGTTATCAATAAGCGCTCCCAGAATCATGTTGCCGGAAATCCCGCTTACAGGGTTAAAAACTGCAATCTTCATTGTGATAAATCCCAACTATCGTTGTATGTTACATAACGCTTCGAGAGTCATATGATAAGCAAATGCAACGGTAAAGGAACACCCGATGGGCAGTATCACAAAGCAGTATTTCCCAGCACTTGCAGGGGAACTCCAGCGGAATCAAAAAGTGGGTATTCTGGTTTCAGGTGGAGCCGACAGCGAAATACTTCTGCGGTCTGCTGCCGAAGTTCTGGGAGCATCATCCGTAACAGCCTTCAATGCGGTAACCCCCTTCCTTGCAAATTACTACACTGACCTCATTCGAAAGCTAACAAGTGAGCTGGGAGTAAGACTGATTCAAGTTCCGCTGAACCTTATGGATATCGAGGAGATAAGGGAGAACACACAGGAGAGGTGCTATCACTGCAAGAAGGCTATCTACTCTTCAATTAAGGCTGCTGCACTGGAATGGAACATCACAACACTGGCAGATGGAACCAACACGGACGATCTCTCCGAATACCGTCCTGGTCTGAAGGCAGCAAAAGAGCAGGGCATCGTGCAACCCTTTCTCCGTGCTGAAATGACCAGGTCAGACATTGAAAAACTTGGCCGCGCCCTGGGCATGACAGACACACAAAGACCGCCGGATTCCTGCCTTGCAACAAGAATAGATGAAGACACTCCGATTACAACAGAATTACTGTCTCTGGTGAACAAAATCGAACAGCCGCTGCGAGCAAGTGCAAAAGGCAGACTGAGAGCAAAGGTTTCCCCCTCACATGTGACAGTGGAGTATCAGGCAGTAGATAAATTGCTGGTTGAGGCGAACAAAAGGGAACTTACGAATATAGCAGAGGTTAATAAACTCAGTATAGCTTTTCATGAAAACACCTGAATTAAATATTGGCAGCTGTTTGCGGCACTTGCCGTACCCATACAAAGTAATTAGTATCCTCCTGCAGTGGAGGAGATAATTATGAGATTTCTGAATTGGCCGCACGCCATTATCGGTTTTCTTATAGGGGTAGCACTCATACTCTATGTGAGGGGTGAGTCACAGGCAGAGGATACTGTTCAGAACACTCCTGAGGTTGTGGAGGTACAGGCAGAATGACTGAGAAAGTAGTTTCTTTATCCGGCGGGCTGGTGCTGGGAATGGTGGTCACACTGTTTCTTGGCATCGGAGCAACGCAGCGCATTTCGCCGTCTGCACATTTTGAGATACCGTCAGTTTTACGAATGACTATTGCCCAGAACACCCAGGGCACTTCAGCTCCTGCTTCAGACACTACACCTCCTGTTAATGTTGCCACTCCCAGTAATGAAGACGGAGGCAGAATTACAAGAATTGCCACCCTCACTGAAACAGCAGACCCTGCTTTCACACCTGCAACAACCTCAACTGTGCAGTCCGAGCCTAAAAACTGGGTGTACAACTCCACTCCTAAAGTGGGCAGTGAGCTTCGTATGGCAAACCTGCAACACACCTGCATTGCTTCAAACGGCTCAACAGCAAACACTTATTGCACTCTAGGTATGACAGCAGCAAGGGAAGGCAACTTCGCTGCAATAGCAGGCAACTCCGGAAACCCGGCGAACTACAACGGCGGTCAGACACCTTCATTCATCGACAACAAACCGCAGTCCCAGGGTTCTCCAGCCATTGCCCAGAACGACCCGGACGACGACCCTGAAGGTGATCCTTCAATGTCAGGCGGATCAGCTAAAGCAGATCCCGATCCGGATTTCATCTCCAATGACAACACAATGAGACAGGTCGACCCTGTAAGACCGGGACATAACTACTCCGAAGTACAGTTCGGTGGTGGCTCTGAATGCAATCCCGGCAGCGCCGTGATCCCCCAGGATAGCCGTCGCAGACCTGAATTCGACTAGAAGATTCAACATATAACTGAAGGCTGGGGCAAAATGCTCCAGCCTTTTTCTTTAATTGAGATCTCTCTCATGAAGAGATTTATCTCGTAAAATATTACGACATACACCTAGTTTTCAATATATTTCGTCATATATTACGAAAGAAGAAGGACGGAGTAATGAAAATTTCAAATCAGATATCAGAAAAGGCTGTTCTTGAAGAGCTGGCACAAAGACTGCTCCACCACCGGGTGGCACTTAACTTAACGCAGGAAGAGGCAGCTGAATCTTCTGGAATGGGAAAGCGAACTCTTGAGAGAATAGAATCCGGTGAGGATTTCCGGGTATCCAGTCTTATCAAGTTACTGAAAACTCTTAATATGCTTGAAGCACTGGATGAGTTAATTCCCCCGGAGCAGATCAGCCCTATCCAGCTTCTTGAGATGAAGAAACGCAGGAAGAAACGAGCCTCCACCGCCAGAAAAACCCAGGCAAAAGAACCATGGCACTGGGGTGACGAAAAGTGACCACTCTTGCCGAGGTAACACTCTGGGGCAGCAGGATTGGCGCCGTTGTGTTGAACAACAATTCCAGAACGGCCACTTTCCAGTACGATCAGAAGTTCTCTCAGAGCGGAATTCAGGTATCCCCTCTCGAAATGCCGCTTTCAAATCAGTTGTACTCATTCCCGAAACTGTCTCACAAATCTTTCCACGGCTTACCGGGGTTACTGTCCGACTCTCTGCCTGACCGGTTCGGGAATGCTCTTATAAACCGATGGCTGGCCGACAGGGGCAGAACTCCTGATTCATTCAACGCAGTAGAGCGTCTGTGTTATACCGGCAACAGAGGCATGGGAGCCCTTGAATTCGTTCCGGTAACAGGCCCGAAACCTTCAAAGAAGAAAACTCTTTGTGTTGATGAGCTTGTACGACTTGCCTCAGAGATTCTCTCCAGCCGGGAAAACCTGAGCAGTAAGTTTTCAGATGAAGCCCTCGCAGACATTCTCAGAGTAGGTACTTCAGCAGGAGGGGCAAGAGCGAAGGCAGTCATTGCATGGAACCCGGAGACGAACCAGGTAAGATCGGGTCAGATAAATG
>JAGGYZ010000113.1 GCA_021162285.1 Candidatus Fermentibacteraceae bacterium | reverse complement strand
TGGAGAAAACAACCTCCTTACTCTTGGAACCGACGGCTGGGTTGTGCTGGAGTTCACCGACAACAGCATAATCAACGAATCAGGTGCTGATTTTACTGTGTTTGAAAATGTTATGGATACCGGATCCGGTTACTTTCAGGAATGTGCTTTTGTGGAGGTCAGCCAGGATGGCGAATACTGGATGCAGTTCCCATGGAACGCTGAAACTCTGGAGGGGCTCGCCGGTCTGATGCCGACAACTGGAGAAGACCCTACAAATCCGGCAGTTTCCGGAGGCGACCAGTTCGATCTGGAAACCCTGGGGCTGGACTGGATTCGATTTGTCAAACTCACGGATTGCGGTGATGCTGTTTCAGACGGAGGGCTGTTTGATCTTGATGCTGTAGCCGCCATAAACTGGTCGACTGGTATTGAGGCAGATACACCTTCAGCACCGACACTGGTGGTTGCATCTCCATTTTCAAGCAGCTTTACGGTAACCGTTGAAAAGACAGGTATTCTCTCCTGCTACTCCATTGATGGCAGGGTTGTCGGGCAATGGACTGTTTCCAGCGGATACTCAACCATTAATGCGTCCGGCCTTCCCTCAGGAGTTCTGCTGTTTGTTCTGGGTAATTCCTGTTTCTCCGCAGTAAGAATTCTGCACTAAACACGGAAAATTTCCCGCAGAACCAGATACCCGGCTCGCATTGCGAGCCGGGACACAAATTATCTCCGGTTTTCCGGAGCCTGAAGACCGAATAATGCTCTGATAAACGCATCTCCCGTTACAGTACCCATGCTACCGTTCTCTGTACTCACCTCATCGTAGACAGTTACAGAATCAGGCTTGTCTCCCGGCCTGTAAATCAGGAATGGCACAGGGTCGTGAACATGTGTTCTTACCTCACAGGGAGTTCCGTGATCCGGGGTAATACCTATGGCAACATCTTCCTGCATCTTCCCGGTCTCTTCAACTACGAACCTTACAATCCTGTGATCCAGATACTCGATGGTTTTTATCTTCAGTTCCACATCACCCTCATGCCCGGCTTCGTCAGTTGCTTCAACATGCAGGAACACAAAATCATAATCGCTCTTCAGTGCATCCACAGCCGCCTGGGCTTTCCCTTCGTAGTTGGTATCAAACAGACCGGTAGCTCCCTCTACCTCTATCACATCCAGACCTGCATAAACACCCAGACCTTTCACAAGGTCGACGGCGGAGATAACAGCTCCTTTTACTCCGTAAAGCTCTTTGAATGTTTTCATCTTCGGTTTGAAACCCGGAGACCAGAACCACACGGAATTCGCAGGATCTTTCCCCGCTGCAATCCGTTTCAGATTTACCGGATGGTTCTTCAGAACCCCCTGAGACCTGAGAATAAGCCGGTTAAGAATGGCTGCAGTTTCTTCCCCTGCCTGATCTGAGGCTTCTACCATTACTTCTGAAAACGCAGTACCGGGAACATCATGGGGAGGTGTGCATTGTATGGAACTGCTGCCTTCCTTCAAAACAAACAGGTGCCTGTAGCTTATGCCGGGATGAAAGATCATGGTTTCAGAACCAAGTTCCTTCTGAAGAGCAGACACAAGCTCATGTGATTCTTCTGTACTAATATGGCCAGCCGAATGGTTTTTTATTTTACCGTCTTCAATGCAGATAAGATTGCACCTCATTGCAAGATCGGTAAAATCCAGTTTCACGCCCATACTGGCTGCCTCAAGAACTCCTCTGCCCTGAAAGACCTCTGCCGGGTTGTAACCGAGAACGGAGAGGTTCGCAACGGCGCTGCCGGGAGCAAGATCCGCAGGAACAGTGGCAAACTTTCCACACCTTCCCCTGGCGCACAGAGAATCAATAGCCGGTATGTCTGCGGCCATAAGCGGTGTTTTTCCGCCCAGCCTCTCAATAGGACGATCGGACATCCCGTCTCCCAGAATGATGATGTACTTCATTGCCTTCCTTAACAAATCCAGTTTTACTTCGTGTAGTTGCTCTTTAGAAATTCCTTGAATGCATCGTACTCCGTTGGCAGATGCTCAAATGATTCTTCTTTATCCTCAAGCCCCTGCAAGCTGGGGGGCAACTCCGGATCAAATGCCAGAATTTCCCTGATTTTCTCCGGGAATTTTGCAGGATGTGCCGTTTCCAGCGATATACACAGCTGCTCACTGCTAACTTTTTCATCCTTAAGATAAGACTGTAGACCTGCCCAGCCAACGGAACCGTGCGGCTCAAGCACAAGACCTGATTCTTTGTAAGCTTCACTTATCATGGCCTGTGTTTCCTCGTCGTTAATACTAACTGCATACATGTCTTTTCTGATAAGCTCCATGTCCGGTGCCGTACCGATGTTTCCGTTTTCGTCCATTGTTCCGCCGTACATCTGAACCAGCCTCGGAATGTTGCTTGGGTGGCCGACATTCATTGCGCTGGATATACAGTTGCGGGAGGGTACCAGTTTTTCATAGAAACCCGACTCAACGAACCTGGGATACTCGTCATTTTCGTTGGTTGCAACAACGAACCTGTCCACAGGCAGCCCCATTTTCTTCGCAATGAGACCGCCGCAGAGGTCTCCGAAGTTCCCGGATGGAACGGAAAAAACGGCCTTCTCCCCTGGATCGCCTGACCTGAGCTTCGCAAAGGAGTAGAAGTAGTACATGGTCTGGGGAATCAGTCGGCCTATGTTTATGGAGTTTGCTGAAGAAAGGTTCAGATAGTCGAGCTCCGAGTCTCCGAATGCCTGTTTCACCAGGGCCTGACAGTCGTCGAACTTTCCGTTCAGAGCAATGATAGAAACATTCTTTCCAAGGGTTGTCATCTGCTTTCTCTGACGGTCTGTAACTTCCTTTTCCGGGAAAAGAACAACCACATTTACATTGTCCAGCCCGTAGAACGCGTTGGCAATAGCACTTCCTGTGTCTCCGGATGTGGCGGTAAGAATAAGCAGTTTCCCGCCGTTTCTGTTCAGGAAGTACTGCATCAGCCTGCCCATCATTCTGGCTGCAAAGTCTTTGAAAGAAGCGGTGGGTCCCTGATCAAGCCTCATGACAAAACTGTTGTCCAATACATGCTCCAGTGGAATCTCGTAGTTGTAGGCATCCCTCACTATCCGTTCCAGGTCTTCATCTGGAATTTCCCCTGCAAGAAATTTTTTCCCTACAGCCAGAGCTATTTCATGGTATTCCATATCGGAGAATTTCTGAATTTCTTCTGCCGTAAACGCAGGTATCTGTTCAGGCATGTAGAGCCCGCCGTCTGGAGCAAGCCCCTTCAGAAGAGCCTGTTCAAAAGAAACTGCAGGAGCCCTGCCATTGGTTGATCTGAAAAGTAACTTCCTGTTATCTGTGTTATCCATACCGAGTCCCTTGTTTGCTCACCTCTTGAGGAAAGTACTCCTCAAGGGAAAGTCATCCCTTACGGGAAGACAGCTGATCCCGAATACAGCCTGAAAGCCTTTTTACCGCTTCCGCCAGCTGCTCTTTCGAGGCGAATGAAAAGTTGATTCTCATTGTGTTCCGTTTTGGATTCTCTCCGAAGAAAACATCCCCAGGAACAAACGCCACCTTGTACTTGATGGCTTCGTAGAACAGTTCGTGTGTATCGATTTCCTCTGGAACGGTCACCCACAGGAACAGACCGCCCTCAGGCTTCGTCCAGGTTACACCCATTTCTTCAGGGAAAAACTCATCCATGGTCTGAAGAAACACCTCAAGCTTCTCTCTGTAGTAATTCCGGCACTTGAGGATGTGCTCTTCCATCCCCATCTCTGTGAGGAATGCGGAACACATGTCCTGGTTGTACTTGGGTGTGTTTAGAACATTACCTTCTTTGATGTTGGTTAGTTTTTGTATTACCTCCGGAGGGCCGATGTTGAAGCCCACACGAAGACCGGGGCAGAACAGCTTGGAGAATGTGTACAGACCGATTACATTGCCGCCATCCTTCTGCTGATCCAGCGAGTACAGAGAGGGTATTGTTTCCCCGTAGTACCTGAAATCACGGTAGGGACTGTCTTCAAGCAGCGGGATGTTGTACTCTCTGCTTAATTCCAGAAGAGCCAGTCTTTTTTCAAGACTCATGGTTATACCGGAAGGATTCTGGAAATCGGGAACCACATATATGAACTTTGGTTTCCTGCCCTCTTTCTCCAAAGTGTCTATAATCGACCGAAACCCGTTCACATCGGAACCGTCTTCCTGAATATCCGCACCGAAAAATTCCGGCCGCTGCATTTGAAACGCTACAATTGCTCCTGCAAAAGTAGGTCTGTCAAGAAGAACACTGTCTCCGGGGTTAAGAAAAAGCCTTCCTATCAAATCAAGGCCGTGCTGACCGGAAGAGGTAACCACGATGTTTTCATGGGTTACTTCTATGTCATCTCTTTTAAGAAACCCGATTATTGCATCCAGCAGACTATGCTCTCCGCCGATGGCGGAATACTGCATAATATTTTCCAGATTTTCTTCCAGTATTTTTCCGGAAACAAGCCTCATTTCATGGTCTAGAAACATGTCCGGTGACGGCAATCCCCCGGCAAGAGAAATTATCTCCGGATCTTTCA
>JAGGYZ010000139.1 GCA_021162285.1 Candidatus Fermentibacteraceae bacterium | reverse complement strand
GCACCTGGTCCTGCCAGTTACGAAGGCAGGGTGTTCAGTGCCATAAGAAGAAACTTCAGAACTTCTGTTGATCCATCGCAGAGCTACAGAATCAGCTTTACAGTGAATACAAATGGAACACACACATACGAGGTAGTAAGAACCAGCGGTGACAGCAGATTTGACAGAGCTGTTACCCACGCACTCAACTCTGCCAGCATACCGCCAATACCACCGGGACGCACATCACCGGTTAACCTTCAGATAGAGTTTTTCGGTCCCGGAGGAACTTAATTCAGTTTTCCTCATGGCTGGTGTAGGAAATCGGTCTCTGCTCCCGGTCTGCAGCCGGTACGTAAACTATCCGTTCGTCCATAAGCTCTTTGTCGTCTGAATGGGCTGCGTACATAGACCCGTCTTCAGATGCTCCAGGGGTTACTATGATTGTTGTACACGCCGCAGCGATTCCGAACACAAGGAACAGCAATCCCCATAGTTTCCACACATCTGTCTTCTGCTTCAAGAAAAATCTCGAAAGACTAATCCAGACAACTGTACGGAAAGACAATCGTGTCTGTACAGTGCTGGAAAAGAAATCTGCCTGTATTTGTTTGCTTTAACCCACTGACAGTGCTATTTATCAGAGCATACCAGTTTACTGAAAGGACACAATGGCAGGTTCACAGTATTTTGTTTCCGCGGTTATCACCGCTGTTGTTGTTCTGCTGTATACAAAAAAACTGTCTGCTCCTGTGATATTCCTTTCCGCCGCCGCGGTTCTTGCAATCTCCGGTATTATCTCCCCTTCTGAAGCTCTTGCAGGTTTTGGCAACGATGCTATTGCAGTTATGATCATGCTCCTGGTGATAAGTCAGGTTGTCTGGAGAACAGGTTTTGTTCAGTGGCTTTTCGAATCATGGTTGAAACCCTCCAGCGGGTACAGATCTTTCCTTGTGCAGATGATGCCTTTTGTAGGCGGCAGTTCTGCTTTTATGAACAACACTCCTGTTGTTGCCATGATGATACCGTTTGTAACTGACTGGGGGAACACAAACAAAGTACCTGCGTCAAAGCTTCTCATGCCTCTTTCGTGGGCTGCGATTCTCGGCGGTATGGTCACTCTTATCGGTACATCCACCAACCTGATTGTGAACAGTCTTGTGGTCGGCAGCGGGGAACAGAGTCTTTCCATTCTGGACTTTACCCCTGTTGGCCTTATGCTGTTTACAGGCGGCATGGCCTATGTGCTGTTCATCGGGTACAGAACTCTGCCTGTAAGAAAAAGTCCTTCGGAGCGCCTTGCCGAAAGTCCCAGAGAGTACATCACCAATCTTGTAATAGACAGGGGTTCAGATCTGGCCGGGAAAACAGTTGAGACTGCGAGCCTCAGAAGCCTGAAGGATCTTTTTCTGGTGGAAATTCTAAGGGGAGACCGTGTAATAGCACCGGTATCGCCCCAGGAAGTACTGGTTACCGGTGATCAGCTGCTGCTCGCCGGAAAGATCTCTGCCGTTGCTGAACTTGCAGCAGGAAGAAAGGGGCTTTCTCTTGCCGGTGAAGAAGCTTTCCCGAAGGCGGAAAAACTGAATGTTGTGAAGGTGGTTGTTTCTCCCCGATCATCTTTGAACGGCGTGAAGGTTGTTAACAGTAATTTCAGGGGAAGGTACGATGCCGCTATTCTTGCCGTCCACAGGCAGGGTAGAAGGCAGGAGGGAAAGATCGGAGAGATGAAGCTTCGCTCTGGAGATCTACTTCTTCTTGTCACGGGAAACGATTTTGCCAAAACCAGTGCTGGAACTGAAGACTTTTTTACAATATCCATGATCAGACAGATTCACAACATAGATATGAAAAAATCCATATTTATTACCGCATCGGGATTCGCCTGTATTCTGCTGAGCATTCTTGGAGTTGTTCCTCTGTTCAATTCTCTTCTGGCCCTTGTTGCAGTGTTCCTTGTTCTCGGGATTGTTTCCTCCAGTGAACTAAAGCAGATGGTTAACATCAACCTTCTTGTTATTGCAGCATTTGCTCTTGCAGTAGGCAGAGCGGTGCAGGTTACCGGCCTTGGAGAACTCCTGGCCTCTTTCGTTGTAAACTGGTTTGAACCTCTGGGAGTTGTTGGTGTGCTGGCTGCGGTTTACCTCACAACAAACATACTGGCAGAGCTAATCACCACTACGGCAGCAGCCACAATAGTGTTCCCTTTCGCAGCGGCTTCTGCGTCAGCCCTGGGAATTGATGGAACACCGTTCTACCTCGCTGTGGCGTACGGTGCTGCAGCGAACTTCATTACCCCTGTAGGTTACCAGACCAACCTGATGATATACGGTCCTGGTGGTTACAGAATGGCAGATTTCCTTAAAGCCGGTCTACCCCTGAAACTGATCTGCGCAGTGATAGCAATTCTGGGGCTATCATTGTTTCACCATTTGTTCTAACTGTCTATAAATTTGCCTGATTGTGATATGACAAAGCCGCACGACTTTGCGGAATTGTCTTGACATATTGTAAAAGCGTTGCGTATTTGTCTTATGAATAAGTGTTTGGAGAAGTGGAGTTATCAGCCTTTTGTAGAACATACGGAGTATTTAGAGTTCAGGAGGAAGAAATGAGAAGAATTACCGTAACAGGTGCTGTTTTGTGTATTGCTTTTACACTGGCCTGTTCCAGTGTTTCTGAGCCTGATGTTACCGATCCTTCCCGCGGTGGGTCGATTCCAGAGGGGGCAGTTAAAGTTACACCGGAAACGGATGTTTTTCCACCTGTGATTCATTCCGGAGAGTGGGAAGAGCCTGTTCCCATGCCCGGGCCGGTGAACACCGCTGGTGTTGAGGATGCTGTAGTTATTTCTGCTGACGGTACTGTTTTTCTTTTCTTCTTCACTCCTGACGGGAATCTTCCCCCTGAACAGCAGCTTCTGGACGGGGTTTCAGGTATCTGGTGGTGCCGGAAAACCGGTTCGAACTGGTCTGAACCGGTAAGGGCACTTCTGGCAGAACCTGGTACGGATCATCTTGATGGATCTCTCTGCTTCACAGACAATACTCTGTGGTTCTGTTCAGCCAGACAGGGTAATTTCAACCCGATTGACATCTACACAGCCGAGTTTTCCGGAAGCGGGTGGACAAACTGGCAGAACGCCGGACAGCAGCTTAACCAGGAATACACTGCCGGTGAAGTCGCTTCCACGTCAGATGGAGATTCCCTGTATTTCGCCAGCACTGAGGGTGGATACGGGCAGGGTGATCTGTGGCTTACAGTTCGAAATGGTGCAAACTGGTCAACACCTGAGAATTTGGGTTCTGTGATTAACAGCAGCTGGGATGAGAATCAGCCGTGTATTTCTTCAGACGGCAAGGAACTGTGGTTTACCCGTTCGGCAAGCGGGATGGGATACTACGGACCGGCAATATTCAGATCAACCAGAACGGCTGGAGTCTGGGGTGAACCTGTGGAGATAGTATCAAACTATGCTGGAGACCCGGGGGTAGACTCACAGGGGAATCTGTATTTCACCCACCTGTTTTACGATGCTGAATACAACAAGATAGAAGCTGACATTTATGTTGCTTACCACACCAGGTGATCGGAGTGGCGGTCAGCCTGTACTTCTCATCTGTGCAGTCAGGCAATTAAAACACCGCTGGGACTTGTTAGGCCCGCCTTCAGAGATTATGTAAAGCGCATGAAACAGTTATTCTGGTCATCTATCGTCATCTTCATACTCGTTTTACTGGTTTACCTGGTAAGTCCGATCAAAACATCCTTTGATTCCCGATGGGCAATTCCTACTGCAATGAGCATTATAGAGGAAGGCAATGCCGACCTTTCGGAGTATCCCCAGCTCCTTGAACGAAACAACTACTACTGCATTGACCAGATCAATGGCAGACCCTACTCTCAGTTCCCGGTATGGACATATATGCTCTCCGTTCCTCCTGTTCTTGTATTCGACAGAATAGTCATTCCTGCACTCAGCTCCATTCCCGAGATCAACCGCAGGATGTCAGATCATATTACAGAGACATACGGACCGGATGCTGACATCGAAACAGTATACCTCTCTTCGGATATTGAAAAGGTGATATCTTCTTTCTACACGGCTCTTGCCGTGGTTTTTGTGTATCTGGCGGGAACACTGTTTCTCCGCAGAGGCTATGCTTTTTCAACGGCGCTGCTTTTCGCTTTTGGAACCTCAGCCTGGTCAACAGCCAGCAGAGCCCTCTGGATGCATGGGCCAACGCTCATGTTTCTCTCTCTGGCCGTTTATCTGCTGTTGCGTGCTGAACGCGGCTCTCCGGGATATGTAAAGTTCATTTCCATTCCCCTGGCTGCAGCTTTTATGATCCGGCCTACTAATGCGGTATTCCTGGCGGGATTCACCATCTACATCTTTCTCAGGCACAGAAAATATCTGCTTTCCTTCCTGGTATGGGCAACGCCTTTTGCTGTTCTTTTCTGTGTATACAACCTGTCGGTATACCATTCTCTTATCCCGCACTATTTTTCCGTATCGAGACTGGGCGGGACAGTTGTTTTCTTTACCGCATTTTCCGGCAATCTTATCAGTCCAGGCAGGGGTCTGCTGGTTTACTCCCCGTTTCTGATATTCTGTTTCCACGGATTCTACTCCGGGATTAAAAACCGGGTCTATCGAGGTATTACCATTCTCTTCAGTGCTTTCATCCTTTGTCATCTTATCGTTGTCTCACTTTTTCCGCACTGGTGGGGAGGACACTGCTTCGGTTCCCGTTTCATGTCAGATATATTGCCTTTCGCGTTCTTCCTGATGTTTCTTTCTGTGGATGACCTTCTTAAAAGGAAAACGCTGCCTGGTCTTTCCGCACTGGTGATTCTTTCAGTTCTCAGCATCGGAATACATTTTTCCGGAAGCTGGCACTGGGCAGCCTATCTGTGGAACACAACACCGTCGAACGTAGATGATCATCCTGAGCGGTTGTGGGACTGGGAAGACCCACCTTTTCTCAGGTAGCCGGGGAAACGCCGTTATCGATTTCCGTGTATTCTGATCAAATTCCGTTCCAGGAGCAGTGTTGCACAGTTTTTGCATATTTGTATATATTTGCAAATGTACTGAAGATTAAGGATGGTGCAGCATGAACAGTGAAGAACTGCAGTTCTACAGAAAGCAGAGCGAAACTTTAAAGGCGCTGGCAAACCCGTACAGGCTTTGGATGGTTGAAAAACTTTCCGAAGGGGAGACCTGTGTGTGTGAATTCAACAGGGTTCTTACTCTGGATTATTCCACGATCTCGCGGCACCTGTCCGTTCTTCGTCGGGCAGGAATTGTAGACTACCGAAAGAATGGAAAACAGGTTTACTACAGTTTGAGAACGCCTTGTGTACTTGGGTTTCTAAGCTGTTTCGATCAGGTAGTGCAGATGAATGTAAAGCAGGAAACGGAATACCTGAACAGTCGGGAGCACAGAGAATGAACTGGAAAAAGGAGTGGAGATCTCTGGCTCTCATCGCCGGAGTATTTCTCGGTGTTTACTTTCTGCCAGTGGGAAAAGAACGATTTGATCTTTCGGTGATTGAGGCACTTGAACTTGCAAAGTGGTATGCCCGGGAGCATGTGCTGCTGTGTCTGATACCTGCGTTTTTTATTGCCGGAGCCATAGGTGTATTTGTGAGCCAGGGTTCAGTTATGAAGTACCTGGGGGCAGGTGCGAAGAAGATTGTTGCCTACACAGTTGCATCCGTATCCGGCTCCGTTCTGGCTGTGTGCTCCTGTACGGTTCTGCCTCTGTTTGCCGGTATTTACAGAATGGGCGCAGGTCTTGGCCCGGCAACTGCATTTCTGTACGCAGGTCCGGCTATCAATGTTCTGGCAATAATACTTACCGCCAGAATCCTGGGGCTGGAACTGGGAATTGCAAGGGCAGTGGGCGCCGTAGTTTTCAGCATACTCATTGGGCTTCTAATGCACCTGCTTTTCAGGAAAGATGAGAAAAAAAGGCAGGCCGCAGTTCCTGTGTCGTTGCCAGGGGAAGGTTCCAGGGCCCTGTGGAAGAATGCGATATTCTTCTTCATCCTTGTGGCGATAATGGTAGCAGCAACATGGGGCGGGTGCAACTGCACAGACAGTTTTCAGAACACCATCTACGGTATGAAACAACAGATACTGTCTGTTCTCGCAGTGGTTCTGGGGGTCGTTCTTGTCGTGTGGATGAAGATAAAACTCTGGAAGATCTCACTGCTTGCCGCTGTGGTGGTCCTGGCAGCCCTTGTTTTTCCGGAGGGCTTTACCATACCGTTTGTTGCTGGAATGCTGGGTCTTTCTGTGGTTCTTGCAACAGGCGGCGGGGAGGGAGCACAGTGGTTTGAAGCCACATTTGGATTCGCCAGGCAGATACTGCCATTACTGCTGGCTGGCGTGCTTGTGGCAGGGCTGCTTCTGGGCCGTGCTGGTTACGAAGGGTTGATTCCGTCTTCGTGGATAGAAACCGCAGTGGGTGGTAATTCACTCAGGGCAAATCTCTTAGCCTCTGTTGCCGGGGCGTTCATGTACTTCGCCACACTCACAGAAATCCCCATTCTCCAGGGTCTTATGGGAAGCGGCATGGGAAAGGGGCCTGCTCTGGCTCTTCTGCTTGCAGGACCTGCACTGAGTCTACCGAACATGCTGGTTATCAGAAGCGTGATGGGTACGAAAAAAACAGTTGCATTTGTTGCTCTGGTGGTTGTTATGGCAACTGTCAGCGGTATTGTTTTCGGTAAGATGTAAAGGAGAAACAATGGTGAAAATACAGGTACTTGGAACAGGCTGCCCGAAATGCAAAAAACTGGCTGAAGTTGCAGAGGAAGCAGCTGTGGAACTGGGTGTTGATTACGAACTCGAGAAGGTAACAGACCTTAACGACATCATGAGTTTTGGGGTAATGATGACACCAGCTCTCGTCGTTGATGGAGAGGTGAAGGTCGCCGGGAAAATACCTTCCGGGGAAGATTTAATTGAATATCTATCCCGCAGCAGAGAAACAGGATAATCATGCAGAATGTACTGAAAAGCATGACATTCGATTACATCGGTCAGGCAAAACACAAGATAACCGCCAAAGAACTTTTTACGATGGAACATATTGTGTTGCTTGATGTAAGATCAGAGGAAGAAGACGACACCATTTCAATTAGAATGAAACACCACAGTAACATTCATGTTCTTCACATTCCCGCAGCACAGATTCCCGACAGGTTAGAGGAGATCCCTGAAAATCTGGCAGTGGCCGTGTTCTGTCCTGCAAATGTAAGATCTTCCATGGTTTATCTGTACCTGAGGTCAAAGGGTTTTACAGATGTTCGGATTCTTGCAGGGGGCTACAATGATTTGACACAGGAAACAAAACCCGGCAGACTATACAGCTCACTCAGTTGAAAGGGGAATTCATGGTGCATGTGGTTCTGACAGGTGTACTTGTTTTTGCAGTGGCAGTTTTTATGACAATGGTCGGTAAGGGGGGCGGCAACTTCTATGTTGTCATTCTCGCTCTAACCGGTTTTTCGATGTTTGAGGCTGCGGCAACGGGACAGTTTATTCTGCTGGCAGCGTCAATTGCCGCGATGGTAATTTTTCAGAAGAGCAGACACATATCCTGGACCCTGGCCGTCGTGATCGGTCTGTTTGTTTCTGTTGCGGCTCTGTGCGGAGGTTACTATTCACACCAGTTCAAAGCAGATACCCTGAAACTCCTTTTTGCAGGTATGCTTGTTGTCGCCGGAGTGATAATGCTTCTGCCTGTACCGGCCGGAGCAGGCGTATCAACAAAGAAGAATTTTGGATATTTCACAATAAAGTACGAAAATGCCGTTTACACCGTCAATCTGTGGATTGCCGTTCCAGTTGCCGTGGTAACCGGGTTTGCCGCCGGAATGGTGGGAGTTTCCGGTGGTTCCTTTCTTGTACCGCTTATGGTGCTTGCATGTGGGGTTCCAATGCATGTGGCTGTGGGGACCGCATCAGTTCTTATCGCAGCAACAGCTATGATGGGTTTTACAGGACACGCCATTCAGGGGGACTTCAACCTGATGCGAGCAATACCACTGGCAGTTCTTACAACGGCTGGCGGGGTGCTGGGCGGCAGGTACGCACTGAAAACAAAGCCGGCGAACCTCAAAAAAGTGTTCGCCTGGACCAACTGGCTGGCAGCACTGTTCATGGTTGCCAGTGTCATGAGCTCAAAAGGAATAATCTGAATCTGCAGTTGTTTGTTTTTCAACTGACAGAATGAATTCAGGCCCCGGGAACAATTTCGTGCTCTGGAATAGTATAGTAGCCATACAGGTAGTGTTGTTCAGGAGAGCGAAAGAGTGGTGATAATGAAGTATCTGATGGCGGGGCTGGTTCTCGCATTCAGTGGTTATTCGTCTGAGTTCATGCGGATGACACCTGTTGGCAATGAATGTATTCCTGTGAGCATGGAAATGTCCGGTTGCAGGGAAGCCTCAGTGGCACTTGATCAGCTGAAGTTTGACATAGATTTTTCAGGTATTCTTGAAACGGCAGATCGTGGAGATGGTTATGCTCACGCAAGATGTGTACTGTCCGGCAGGACCGGGAGCTACACACTTTCTGTGGATGTAAATGGAGCTGAAGGGGAAGCCCTTCTCAAAAAGGAATACTCCGGTACTTCATGGCAGTCGCTTGTTCACAGGTTTGCAGACGAGTTTGTTTATCTGCTCTCCGGGGAACAGGGAATTGCGTCAACTCAGGTGGCATATATCACCAGAAATAATGGATCGTATTCTCTTCGAGTCAGGTCGCTGGATGCGCGGCCACCCCAGGTGGTTATAAGCGATGAAGAAGTGATCACCACCCCCGCATGGAGTCCCGACGGCGAAAATATTGCTTTTACATCCTACAGAAACGGTTCAGGAGACCTGTATCTCTACAGTTTTGCAAACTCCTCCGCCAGGCGTGTAGTCACAGGCGGGCTGAACACCTCACCAGCCTGGACACCCGACTCGCGGTACATTGCATTCACCAGAAGTGTTTCCGGGAATTCCGATATCAACCGGCTGGATACAGCTTCAGGTGATGTTCAGCAACTTACTGCCAGGATGTCGATTGAAACATCTGCATCTTTTTCTCCAACAGGTCAGCAGATGATTCTAACCAGCGACAGAGTGGGATATCCGCAGCTTTATGTGATGGATTCATCAGGGGGCACAGCTGAGAGAGCGGGATTTGCCCACGGGTACTGTGACAGTCCGTCATGGTCCCCTGCCGGAGACAGAAT
>JAGGYZ010000259.1 GCA_021162285.1 Candidatus Fermentibacteraceae bacterium | reverse complement strand
GGAACAGGCAGATCAGACTCGGGACGAACCTCTTCAGGTTCCACGGGAACAGGTTTCACCGATAGTTCTTCCGGAAGCAGACGGTAATCCTTTATCTGATTTTACTGATATGCTCTGCGCCCGGTGTTTCAGGGGTGGTTCCCCACGACCCGGGCGCATTTACCCAGGGATTTGAAATCCACAGCGGTTACCTGTGGGAAAGCGCCGGCAGATACGGTCAGTCCTCTTTCAGGAGAACAGACATTGAAACCGGTGAAGTTCTGGACATGCTTAGATTTCCTGATTCAGTCTTCGCAGAAGGTTTCACATTTATTGACGATTCCACAGTCTGCCTGCTCACATGGAGAGAGCACACAGCATATCTGATAAACCCCTGGACCATGGAAATTAAAGATGAACTGTTTCTTAACACAGAGGGCTGGGGTATCTGCAACACAGGAGAGTACCTTGCTCAGAGTGACGGCAGTTCAGTTCTCCGGTTCAGAGATATCTCGACTTTCGCCGTAATCGACTCTGTTTCAGTTACATTGAACGGTCAGCCGCAGAACTTCCTCAATGAACTGGAATATGTTGATGGTTTGATTCTTGCAAATCAATGGGGAACGGAAAGAATTCTGTTCATAAGCCCTGTTTCCGGCATGGTGGAAAGATTCATCACACTAAGAAGTGTCAGGCCACCCTCTGGAGGTGTGCTCAACGGGATTGCTCTTAATCATGACGGAACCCTCTACTGTACAGGAAAAAACTGGCCGATAACTCTTATTCTTGGAAACCTTTAGCCACTGAAAACAGATTAATCCTGTAGAACACACATTTTAAAATGCTCCTGCATCCAATCATGCACAACCTCTGGAATGCAGTCTACAGCGTATGTTGTTTCGTTTCGAGAAACAAAGTATGATAGCCTTCAGGTGTATCCACAAGCTATTCTAAAGGAGGTGCGCTGTGCGCAAGATACTGTTATTGCTTTTTGTCATAGCAGCTGCAGCATCAGCCAAAGCAATCGTAGCTACCCTTGACGCTCCTGATACGAACATATCAGGTCTCGCATGGGGAGACGGTTCGCTCTGGGCCATGGATGCTGTAACTGACAGTGTTTACAAACTGAACCCTGAAACCGGGGCGGTAATCAGCAGTTTCTATTTTACCCACCCTGTTACAACAGTCCCCACCGGTCTTGCTTACTCTGAAACCCACAACATGGTTCTGTGTGGAGGCTGGCACAACACAAACGGCTATGTTTACAAATACACACCTGAAGGCTCATATATCGGCTATATTGATATGTGTGGTGGTTGAGGAAACCCTGTCTCGTCGGTGACGGGACTCAGCGCCAGCGGCAACTATGTTTTCCTCGGATCCAGAAATCAGAATAGAGTTTACTATTACACCCTTCCAAATATCACAACAAGGAAAAACTTCACCTACATGCTGGGGTTCAGTACCACATGTGATATTGCTATGAATGCTGCAGACAGCCTTGTGTGGGTAGCTTCCGAGAACACCAGTATCTGTATCAAGTGCTACGATGCCAACAACACAATGGTAGACTACATCCCCAACACCATGATAGCCAACGCAAGGGGAATGGCTCTTGACCCGGGAGGATACCTCTGGGTCAGCGACATTGATGCAGACAAGATCTACAAAGTTGATCTCACAGAAGGCATTGAAGAGCAGCAGGGCGGAATTCAGGGAATTACCGTTACCCCTTCTTCAAATCCCTTCTGCGGAGCAGTAACCATACATGCACCGGGAATCACTGCATCGGTAGCTGTCTTTGACATGCACGGTCGTCAGATAGTCAGCGACAACTTCCAGGAATCCTGGACATGGAATTCTTCCTCCCCAGCCGGTCACTATGTGTTTGTAATCACAGATAACCAGGGGGCTTCAACAACCCTTGATCTTGTGAAGATATAGACGGCTGAAGTACCACAGGAAACCCGGGGCATCGGCTCCGGGTTTTCTATTGACAAAACACGGTGCGATTCCGATATTACCGCTCGGCGCAATGCCTCGATAGCTCAGTTGGCAGAGCGGGTGGCTGTTAACCACTAGGTCGGAGGTTCAAGTCCTCCTCGAGGCGCCAGAGCCCCTTGATTCTATCAGGGGGCTTTTCTTTATATTCACAAGTGTATTGTACACTTTTAATTAGCATTAGTTTGTTATCCATCAGCAGCAATGCTGCATCAATAATCTAATTCAAGAGAGAAAAGCGTTGAGAAATACCCGGATCACAAACAACCGTATAAACTCCAGCAGGCAGCCTTTCACCAGAGTAACCTGTTCCATTCCAGAAGCCGGTTCCGTCAGAGATCTCAACTGAAGAAACTTCTCTTCCCATAAGATCAAAAATTTTCAGAACAACAGTTTCACTGGTGGAAAGAGAAAACTGAACTCCCCCTTGAACCGGATTCTGTGAAAGAGTAATGCATTCTACTTCAGGCAAAGACCCAGCAGTATCATCAATGCCCAGATAACTGTGATCAAACCACCCGAAGGTTGGGAAGTAATCAATCTGAGGCTCTGTTTCCACTTGGGCGTAAATTATGTACAGATTACCATGGTCGTCAACAACACCGTCAATATTCTTAACATCTTCAGGATCCTCATCAATGTAGTCATAGGCAATATGCCAGTCTACAATGATATTCCCATCGGAGTCGAATACGAGATTGAAAACTCTATGCTCAAGATAACCATCTGTCCAGCATAAATAGAATTGATCAGATCCAGGTATCTGTCTCACAATAAAATCCTTGCTGGGAGCCATTTCTGGCAGTTCACTGCTCACAAGACTATTTTGATCAATAAGAGTTGTACCGGTATTCTTATCCAGTTTCCAGTAGAGATACTCTCCGGAGATTTTCGCTACAACCATAGGGTTACCATCTGAATCGACTTGAAGCTCGGGATACCTTTGACATACCAGGTATTCAGTAGTAAAGTCCGTTAGCGGTACAACGGTATTCCCAGCAAGATCATATTGCAGATACATATAATCATGAACGAGGGAATCCTGCACCACAACATGCACCTTGTTACCGTCAACAAGAATTACTCCACCTGTATCAACACCTTCAATTATCCATTCATACTCCGTTATGAAACCCGAATCAGGTGAAGGGCTCCAAACCGAGTAGAACACTTCAGCTCCTTCAAATCCGCCATCATGCAGCACATGAAGTCGCCCCAGGCTATCAGGAGAAGACCTTATTTCCGGAATCCATGTGTAGGTGGTAAACAAATGTGTTGCAGAAAGTAATTCACTTCCATCGGTAAGGCTTCGAGCAGAAGTGTACACCGGGTCATATTCTCTCCAGAAAGCGTAGAGGCTGTCGCCCAAAGTTGCTGTTGACAGGTAAAAGCTATTCACATTTCTGGAGATCATGGTTTCAGGATAGAGAGTAGTCCCATCAAGAGAAAACATCTTGTAACCAATCTGGGCTTCGCTAAAACCCTCCCAGATGAGATGAAACCTGCCCCGATTATCACGCTCTAGTAATTGAAAAGGAGCACTCGTGTTTGTTGAATCAGTCACAAGGATCGGATCACTCCACCCCGGACCTACTGTGACACCCAGACATGCAAGAAGCAGGAGAGCAATCATTCCAGCACCCCGGTTCTTCCAGCATCATGCTGGTACTGAGTCCATTGAGCATAGCCAGTGGCGCAAGTGCCCAGCTCCCAGCATTGAAGAAGCCCATCACTGGTTCCAAATACTATTTCAACTTTTCCATCCCTGTCTATGTCAGCGATGGCAAAACCTCCGAGAGCGGAAACATCTGCTGGTAAAATGTATGGAAAGCTCAGGTTATTATCCAGAGGATCTCCATCCGAGTCATATGCAAGTAAATTGTAGTCGCCCGAAAGTTCTGTACTTAACAGAACATCTGCCTCACCATCTCCATTCAGATCTCCCAGAGATGCAGGACTACTTTCCGAACCCTTTATTGCTCCGGGGAAAGTTGTAGGAAAACCCGAAATACTTCTGCCAAGTTTGTTCCACGCCATGCACTGTCTCTCAGATGACAGAACATAGGCGTCTGCTCCAGGTATCGCTGTCCAGTCAGCAAACACACCCTGAATCAACCGTACTGTTTGCAAAACATCAGTGTTTGAACAGGAGACCTCTTTAACTGTTTCTCCAGGCTCGATGATCTGCGCCGGGTCACCCGAACTCCCGTTGTAGCTTCTGGCCGGATATCCAATTGATGTGGTACCTGCAAGCGTTCCAGCAGCAAGAACAACAGGATTCACATACCTGTTCCAGGTATTTGAGTATACAGAGCTTGATGTGAACCAGTTGTATACTTCAATAGTGCTCCTGGGAGGGGGAGCTGGTTCACTGCCCACCGTTCCGTTAAGATAGGCCACATCCTGAGTTATCTGGCTACCTCCAAGATCGGCGCAGACCAGAGAGACCGGGTTACGGGTTTCAGAATAACTGAAGTTCTTCGTGGCCAAGCTGGTCAGTGATCCATTGCTCAGGCCGTACAGACCCATGGTGTTTCCGTAGGCAACACATAGTTCAAGACCGGTGTTGTTGCTCAGGTTTCCAACAGCAAACACTTTAGTGGCATTCTCAAGCGAATCGATAACTGTTCCCTGATAGTCGATAACCTTGATGTCGCCATCGATACAGTAAAGAAGTATTTCAGCATGTCCATCGGCGTCAAGGTCAGCAGCCATGGGATGCACATCAGACAGGAAACCCTCTCCGGTTACCTGCCACATCTTGTCTCCATCTGTGTCAAATGCAGTAAGTGATGTTCCGGTAAAAGCAACAATCTCCAACTCAGGGTCTGAATCAAGATTTGTGAGTATCGGTGTGGTAGTGATTACTCCCTCAACCTCTACTGCCCAGCCGGACTGTGTGGGGTAGGTATCAGCTAGTTGTACGGTTGCCTCAGCTTGGTTATTGCCCCACCAGCTGTCGCTGCAGTCTTCATTGAAGTCTACCTCCACCTTAACAGTCACATCCAGCGGCATATTCAAAGAAGAAGGTGTGTACGGGTGTTCATACACCACTGATCCTCCCCGGGGAATCTCATCGCACTCATAGAGGTAGCTTACATTCACACTGGTGCCGTGAGAGACAGTAATTCTTACATCATACTCATCTGATTCCTGGTTGCCGTTGTTCTGAATGGTGAAAGATACAGGCAGGTTGATTCCAGTTGACGTTTCCCATGGGTACTGAGAGATGATGATGTCGCTGGTGTATATCTCAAGGTCGCACTTGTTCGGATATCTGACTCTGTCACTGATGTCCAATGCAGGGTCTCCCAGCAGATTGTACTGGCTGATCGCTCTGCTGAATGTTCCATCTGTTTTTATGAAATCACCCATATACTCCATCCTTGCAGATGCGATGGCATCCCCCAGCCTGCCGTGACCCCTGGCATAGATAGCTTCCAGTATTCCCATACCATAGCTGGAGTAGTTGTCGATATCGGATGGCTGAGAGCTTGCGAAAACACCAGCGACTGGTACCGCTGTATTCTTGAACATCTTCTCTGCAATACAATCCGTGCCAAAATCAAAGTTCGGCCCCTGATCCCAGAGACAATAGTATCTGTGAGAGCGTCTGTGAGAGTGAATGTACTGAGTGTGATTGAAAGTACCAGCAGAACAGCAGAGCATCAGAATAAACGGTGCTGAGTAGTTCTGGTTATGCGCTGTAAGATTGTTCTCAATCTGCCAGTTGTTGAAAGTGCTGTCCCTTGTGCCCTTGGTAATCGAGTCAGCACCTGCATATGCCGGACAGTACTCAAGTCCTGCACTGAACATATGGTATTCACCGTGGTTGGTATAGAAAGCCACGCCTGCCCCGCTTTTCAATTCATCAATGCATGCGTCCCTGAAATCGGCACTGGACAATTCACTGCCGTCCGAGCTGCTAAAATTCCTTCCGTCTCCGCAGTACCAGGTTGTGTAATCATATCCAAGCCAGTCTGTAAACTCACCGGTCCATAACCTGTCTGGATCCCAGCTGCAATATACCTGTAAGAATGTATCTCCATCATCACCGCCTGTACCGGCAAGTCTGACAATTCTTCTTCTGTTGTCAGTCACAGGAGCGTACTGTATTGGCTGTTCAAGGTCTATAAGGTTTTGTATTAATGTGCTGAGAGTATCTGTCTGGGTTGTGCTTCCATTCTTAACTGAAAGCCTGCCAACCATCATATCCGGGAAGTCGTTGCAGATCTCCGTATTGCCGTTGAAGTAAGCATACCATTCGTCGTTGCCGATATGCTCAATAGTTCCTGAAGATCCTGGCGAACTGTACTCGTGGGTTGGCAAAAACCAGTCTTCAGCCGCAAAAGAAACATCTTCATGATCTCCAATGAGAAGCAGGTACCCGGGTTTCTTGACGGATGCCTGTGGCCAGTTAGTCCACATGTGTTCAGTGAAGGCTCTTATCAATTCATCGGTTATCTCAGCGGCTCCTGATTGATCGAAGTCATCAACAATATCATCTGTGGTTACAAGAGCCACATCAAAGCCGTTCAAACTTACTCTGTGCTCAGCAAGGTCTTCAATAGCCTCCTCGCACTGAACAAAAAGACCGCTGGCGCAAATAATCACATAGTCAGGCATTCTGGAAGGGCCGTTCTCGGGATCAACTTTCCCGAAGTATTCAGGTACAGGAGCGTGTGTCTGGTCAACTTCATGGTAACCGAGAATGGGAGAGCCGTTGACCATTCGCTGAAAAGCTCCAAGACCTATGTCACTCCATACAGCAGAAGCACTGTCAAAGGAAACTGAAACACTGAAAGATGAAACTGTGCTTAATGTACTGTCTGATGCTCTGTATTGAGCTGGAAACAGCTGTATTTTCAGCAGGCGCTGATCACAGATTCTGGTCTCCCCTATAATTCTAACCCTCTCAGAAGGCCAGAACTCATCTGAAAGATATGCTGTTGAATTCTGTACAAAAGAGTCTACAATTGCCGCCGTGTTGTACTGGTCGGAAAGTATATATGCCGGAGCCGGGTATACAGGGTTAACTGTTTGTTCCGTGACAGGGGACACTGAAAATTCAAGCAGCGGGGTAACACTGTCTGGAACCGCTATCAAGCAGGTAATCATGGGAAGCTCAGGGTAACCAATACTGTCTGTCAGCGGAGAATCGGTGAACCGGATGTACTCCAGGCTGTCATGCTCCACAATTTTCCAGGTGAGCGGTGTTTGTGCTATGAATGTTACACGGGAACTGTCTGCTGTTGTTGTGTGAATAGGTGCTGTATC
>JAGGYZ010000010.1 GCA_021162285.1 Candidatus Fermentibacteraceae bacterium | reverse complement strand
TACGACGATCCGATACAGGTGGGCGAGGAAATAGACTACATCACCGTTCTTTCCAATCCTGTTTCCCACGCGGAGAGACTTATAGAAATGAACAATTCCGCTAAAGATGAAATACTCGTGTTCTCAAAGAAAAGATTTATCGTTAGAGGGTTGAACAAAATTGACAGGAAGCTGTACCCGAAAATCGAAGCCCGTGCTTCCGCCGATCTTCAGAAAGCCGTGAAAGAACGGGGAGTCAAGTACCGTGTCATCACGCTGGCGGACAATCTTAACATTGCCGTAGCTAGAGACATTTCTGAAAGGTACAGAGACACTGACAGTGTTGACTACAGAATAGTAGACTCAGTTCCATGCAGAGCTACGATATGTGACTGTTCCGAAATTATACTGGCTCTGCGAAACAGAAAAAACACAGGTTACTCTGATGTTTCCTTCTATATGCGCGACTCCGGTCTCGCAAAAATACTGCAGGCTTCGTTCTACAGCATCTATCGTGATGGTATTTCAGTGAAGGATATCGATCTGGATATTCTTGAGAACACCGGTGAAATCTCGAGAAAATAAAAGCCGGACGACTTTTCATCAGTCCGGCTTTATTGAATCCCTGGTCTGTGTTAGAACGAGTTCTTTATCGCTCCCCAGGAGGTTCTGTCGAGACTTGATGCTCCGGGTGTGCCGCTGAGAGCAAAGATCAGATTGCCGTCCATGTAGCACCACTGCCCGTTGGATGGATACCAGTAGGCGTACAATGAACCAGGGTAGGAGTAGGCACCGTAAACGCCGTATTCCGGCCCTGTGTAGGTGATACCAACCCAGTAGCTGGTGTTTCCGTCAAGGTACAGATAGTCAGCCGGATCCAGATTGAAAACAGCATGCCACTGGGAACGGGAACCACCATTACTGGCGATACCTGTTATCTCCGGATAGATGTACTCCTGCCACAGAGTATCTCCCGGGGAAGTGTAGGGTGATGTGTTTGCTTCAGTATAAAATGATATCTGCCACTGGGAACTTGCAGTCGCGCAACCGTCACCTGTAAGCCACCAGTCTATTGATTCAATTGTTCCTCCACCGGAATCCAGCGTAAACACATCTGCAAGAGTAAAATCATTGTTACAGCCTGTTCCTCCATAGATGTTGCCCGAGTATGTCTTGTCATCGTAAAGAATCTCTGCATTTGAAACTGAAGCAAGGACCAGCACAGCAAGGTAGTAGTATTTCATCTGTTCTCCCTCAATTCCCTTCCCGAACGGCAATCCGAATTGCCTGTTCTTAGTGTTCTGCCTGGACCATCCCGAGTTGAATTACTCAAATCCCGGTCAGAATTGAACTGATATTTGTTGCCCCATGATGGGGCATATTTATACTATACCACAACCCCAGCGCAGTCAAGCCCTATGGCATATCTGTTTTTAAAGGGATACGGAAGTGCTGAAATCAGTCAGTATCTCTGTTACCCGTTCGTTTGTCCGGTAATTCATTGTGGACAACAACACAGTTTCTACCTGCCTTTTTTGCCCTGTACATGGCATTATCTGCTGCATGCAGAACCGTGTCTCCAGTGGAACCATCACCTGGATATGAAGCAACGCCGATTGACACAGTTGCGGAAAGCTCTGTTTCACCAACAGAAACCTTCATTTCCAAAACGCTTTTTCTTATTTCTTCTGCCCTGTTTTCTGCTGTATCCGGTGAAGTATTTGTAAGCACAACAACAAACTCTTCTCCACCGTAACGGCAGGCGATATCTCCACCGTTTCTGGTTTCACGGCGAAGCAGCTTGCCAAGTTCCCGGAGAACTGCATCTCCGGCTCTGTGCCCGTGGATGTCGTTGAAATCCTTGAAATGATCAATGTCCAGCATGAGAATGACAACAGAAGTTTCATCACGCCTGGCGCGTAAAAGTTCGCGCCTGAGGGTTTCTTCAAGGTACCGCCTGTTGTAAAGACCGGTAAGAGGATCCAGAATAGCCTGTCTGCGCAGCTCCGACTGCAGTTTACCGATCTCGAACAACTGTTCCTGCAGGCGCGTGTTCGCCTGCTTTATCTGCGTTTCAACAGCTTTGCGCTGTGTGATATCGCGAAATATAAACAGCTTTCCCGAGTCTTGTTTTCCTTTATCGAAAAGAGGCACAACGCGCATATCAAGGTACCTGTTTCCATAGTATTCAGTGTACAGTTCAAATTGCCCCTGTTTAACACTGCGGTAGAGTTCAACAAGGTCCGGCGTGTTGCGAAACAGATACTCGGCGTTCTTTCCGATTGAAGACTTGCTCAAACCCAGAAATTCCTGCGCGGCAAGGTTGATGTCAACCACTCTGTTGTTCAGATCCACCACAAACACACCGTCTGTCATAACTTCGACAAGGGCATCTCTGGCAACTGGAACAATGTTCAGCAGGTTGAACCTGAAAAGTGCCCAGGCAAAGGCAGCACCTGTAATGGTGAAAGCAAACGGAGTAAGGTCGAGATCGGGTAGCGGGCTCAGGTTCAAAATGCCTACACCACTGCTGACCCACGGAATCAGAGACCCCAAAACAATCAGCACTACCTGTTTTCTGTAAATCCCTCCGGTTTTCACCGCGAACCGTATAAGCAGAACAAAGGCCACAAGAATCATCAGGTAGGAGTAGGTGATGTTTATCCAGAACCATTCACCGCCGTCGAGAATGGCTCTTCCTTCTTCAACCCGTTTGCCGGCAAAGAAAAGGCCGTGATATCTGTCTGTAAAAAGTATGACAAGAGTAGCAACAGGTTCCACAGCAAGCAGGTACTTAACCCTGCGTGTAAGGTGCCGGCTGTTGTCTGTGTAAAACAGAGTGAAGACAAAATAGGCTGTGGGAACAGCAACTACCCCGAGATATGAAGCATCCAGCCAGAAGTATCCGGCCGACTGGAAGAACCCCGACAAGTGAAGGGCGTACGCCAGCCCCCACCAGGAAGATGCAGCCATAAAAAACGCAATTGTTGTGGCAACAGGCCCTATACTGCGGCGTCTCCAGGCAACGGCTGATATTATGGCAGAAGCTGCCGCCGCTGCAAACAGAAGATACATGTAAACAGTGTTGTGGTGAGTAACTGAAAAAACTGTGTGCAGAACAGCCACAAGCTGGGAGGCAATCGTACCAGACATCGTCTACTGTTCTCTGCAGGTTCTGTTTCTACCTGTATTCTTGGCTCTGTACATTGCTGTATCCGCCCTCTTCAACACAGAATCTGCGCTGTCATCATTCCTTACTTCGGCAATACCGAGAGATATTGTGACTGAAGGCAGTTCTGTCCCGTCTTCAATTACGATCTTTTCGGATTCAATTGCCCTTCTCAGTCTTTCTGCAACTATCCATGCAAGGTCGATACCGACACCGGCAAGAAGTACCACAAATTCCTCTCCGCCGTACCTGGCGCTGAGATCAGTTGGCCTGATGCTGAGCATGGTTGTTTTCGCAACCATGGCCAGAACATCATCACCGATGTCGTGACTGTACCTGTCGTTGAAAACCTTGAAGTGATCGATGTCAAACATTATTGCACACATGGGCACTCCACCCTGCACATGTCTGCCGATAAGTCTGGGAAGCTGAAAGTCAAGCCACCTGCGGTTGTACAGACCGGTCAGAGAGTCGACCATGGCATCGCGCTGAAATCTCTTTCTTAAGCGGACATTCTTTAGAATGGTCTCATCGGATGAACGCAATCTGTCTGAGAGAAGCAGAAGCATGTTGCATGCAAAGGCATGTGAAACAGAAATCATCCGCCAGAATGATTTCTCGTCAACTTCAAGAACTCTGGTTTCCTGTTGTGCCACTACAAAGGCCGCTACCGGGCTGTCATCGATTACAGAAAGTTCTCCTACAGTTTCTCCCTGTTCAAGAAGGGCAACGGGAACACCTTCCGGATAATCCAGAAACACTGCCAGTTGACCTGAAAGGATAAGATACAGACTCTGGTTGATCTGACCTGTACGAAGAAGAACCTGCCCCAGTTCGAGGGTAATCACTGGACAGTTCCCGAGAACATCTGCCACCGTTTCCGGGTCTACATTCCGAAGTACAAGCAGATTTCCAATGTCCGATTTCCACAGGCTGTTGCGCATTTCCTCCCCCATCTACCTCAAGATAGCATTAAAAACGGCCGGAAACCACCCTGAACCT
>JAGGYZ010000028.1 GCA_021162285.1 Candidatus Fermentibacteraceae bacterium | reverse complement strand
TTCCAGGAGACACAATTCTGGCAGTGGACGACCGCTCAACGGATGACTCCGTTTCCGTTCTTGGTGCTCTGGGTGTTGAGACCGTGCCCAGTTCCGGCAAACCAGGTGCCGCAGGAACACGAAACACAGGCGGATTTCTTGCCGAAACTGACTGGATTCTGTTTGTTGACGCTGATGCCGTAGCTCCAGATGGATGGCGGAAGCTGCTGGAGAAAAGAGCACACGGGGTTCAGGCTGTTCAGGCAGTTTACAGCAGGAATGCCGCGGGAAAGTCGGCAGCCACCTTCTACAAGAATTACTACTACTTTCACACATTTACAAGAAGAATACGCGGACCCTACATCAAAGGTTGCGGAACATTCTTTTTTGCGGTGAGAACCGATGTTTTCAAAACGCTCGGGGGGTTTGATGAGAACATTGCCGGGGCAACCATAGAAGACGCGGATTTTTCCGAGAGGCTGTGGGCCGGCGGGGGAAAAATTGTTATCGCCCCTGAAATAGAGGTATTTCATCTTCGCGAATACACTACAGGTGAGCTGTTCCGCTACGAATGGAACATGATGAAGTCAAAAGCACTCTACATCATGCGCAGAGACAGATCCAGAGGCGCACCGTCGATAAGCGTTGCAGGTTTCAGAGAGATGATTCCAATGATCTCCGGTGCTGCCTTTTCATGGGTATTTGTTGTCGGTCTCGTGTTGTGGGCGGCAGGATGGGAACCAGGGATTTTTGCTGCACTGACAGGACTGCTGGTTACTGCAGCCGGTCAGTTTTCGTTCAAGTATCATGCAGTTCGTGATGGTGGGTTCAGAGGTGCAAAGGCGTGCCTTTTCATAGTTCCTGATCTTCTGTTGATTGCACCTGCTGCTGCGTTCGCTGCAGTTTCATATTTTTTCGGAAGAAGATACTGATGGGAAAATATCTGTCTGCTGTTACCGGGCTGGTTTTTCTTGCCGGGTTTGCATTGTATGCCAGCTCTGATTTCAGGCTTGAGGGACCTGCAGACAAAGCTGTTCAGCTGCTTGTTCTGGTTCCTTCGGTGGTTGCCCTGTCTGCAGCTGCTGCAAAGCTGAAGCAGGATCCTGTGGGAAGAGTTCTTTCCGCAGCGAAATCGCTGTCTACAGCTGCGTTTCTTTGCTGTGTTTTTGTGTTTGTTGTTTTGTTCACTGTGTTCATGGCCACCGGTCCCCTTCAGGGAATCCCAAAAGGAGGAGATGAAGCCGCCTATCTGTTCCAGAGCAGAATCTTTGTATCAGGACATGCCGCAGCACCTGTACCTGCAGTGAGCAGCCCCAGAGACCTGTTCCCGTTCAGGCATTTTATCTTCAGAGACGGCCGCTGGTTCGTGATGTACACACCTATGCATGCCATTATCATGGCACCGTTTACAGCAGCAGGTGTTTCGTACCTTATGGGGTCTTTTGAATCAATTCTATCCCTTCTGGGAGCCTTTCTCCTGATAAGAAGGCTTGCAGGAGAAAACACAGCCAGGCTCAGTGTTTCTGTAATGGCACTTTCTCCGTACTTTCTTTTTATGAGTTCAAGCCACATGGCCCACAACACCAGTCTGCTTTTTGTTACCTGGGCGCTGTACTGTTTTGTGAGAGGGGTTCAGGAGAAAGGTGTGTTCTTTCAGCTTGCAGCCGGTTTTCTTCTGGGGCTTGCACTCAACACGAAGCCTTATCCGGTAATACCATGGTCGATAACCATAACCGTTGTAGTGTTTGCAAAGCTCGGGAAACGGGCCATCCCGGTTCTTCTAAGAGTTGCCGCAGGTGCCGTTATCCCTGTTGGATTCTTTCTGCTCACAAACAACTTCTACACAGGTGATCCGTTGTCTCCTGCATACAACCTTGCAAGAGGCGGAGGGTTGATGGGCTTTGGAGAGAACAAGGCATGGTTTCCCGAGTACGGAGACCACGCCCATACTCCACTTAGAGGTTTGATGAATATCGTTAAACAGGCAGGCACAGGCAGCACTATTCTTCTTGGCTGGCCTTTCCTGTCGCTTTTTCCAGCCAGTGCCGTGCTTCTTGACAGGAAAGTTCTGAAGAAAACCTGGCCTCTTTACACTGCAATTCTCATGATTGTGCCGTTTATGTTCATCCACTATGCAGCAGCTGTTGATTACGGTCCCAGACACTACTACACAACCCTTCCTGCTTTTGCACTTCTCACTGTCGCCGGGTTTTCAGTGATCATTAAAAAATGGGGCAGAAGGGCATCTCTGATAATTGCTGGATTGTACATTGTGTGTACACTGGTTGTTTACATTCCGGATGGTATCATGCTGAGGAGTGGGCCGTGGCAGTCGATAGATTCCCAGCCCATTGATATTGCCGGACAGGAGGCTGAGGTGCCTGCAGTGGTGTTCATGGAAGCCAGCGAACACGGATACCCCAATATCATGAGCGGTCTCCTGGCCAACGATCCTTTCCTTGCGGGTGATATTGTTTTTTGCGCTCACCAGACTACGCAGGAAGATGATCAACACCTTCACGGGGTATTCCAGGGAAGAAACGGGTACCTGTTTTATATGCAGGGAACCACAGCCTTTCTTGAACCCTGGACACCGGAACTGTCCGATGAACTTACTCCTGAAAGAGACCTGAGACCGGAACAGGCACCGGAAAATCTGCCGGAAGCAGGGAATTAGACTGCTTTT
>JAGGYZ010000046.1 GCA_021162285.1 Candidatus Fermentibacteraceae bacterium | reverse complement strand
TGCAGGGAAGCAGGCTGCAGTTTTTGTGGTGGGTGTAATGGAAAGGTGCTTCCGTTCCCCGAGCCGGTTTTTGCAGTTCCAGCGGTGGAGCGTCCTGGAGAGCGCCCTGCTGTAGAGAGGATACGCCTCCGGTTCTCGAAAACAGGTCTCTCGAGGTTTACATCCCATCTGGATATGGTAAGAATGTGGACAAAAGCTTTGAGAAGAAGCGGTCTTCCCATGTACTACAGCCCTGGATATGCAAGGCGTATGAAGCTGGTATTCTCGCAGCCGATTCCCCTGGGAATGGGCAGTGAGTGCGAGTATCTGGACTTTCAGCTTGTTGAATCTGTTGATATTCATACGGTTTCAGCGTCTCTGCTGTCGGTGCTTCCCGACGGTTTCAGAATAACTGCTTTAAAGAAATTATCAGGTAAGTACAGATCCCCTGACTTTCTGGTCACCGCAGCAGAGTATATTATCCATGGGGTTGACAGAATTGATAAACTGATTGACTACCTGAGTGGAAGTGAACTTGTTTCATCCATCTCAGTTTTAGATAATGACAGAGTTTGTATGGTCTCCGATCCGCGCAGTAGAGATTCCAGACCTGACAGGGTTTTGAACGCTGCTGGCGTAGAGTGTGAGTTCATAGTGAGAAGTAACATTTATGTTGCGGATCAGACCGGGCAGCTTGTGCCTGTTCTGGCCGTAAGTGAAGGAGAGATTATTAATGAAGGTTGATTTCATAGTCAACCAGCATCCCGAAGTAACAAGAATAGCTGTTATGGAGGATGGTCGACTGATGGAGCTTATCGTCGAAATGGCTGATGACAGGCACATTGTGGGAAATATCTATCTGGGTAAAGTCAATGCGGTACTACCTGGAATGCAGGCTGCTTTTGTAGACATCGGACTGGAAAGAAGTGCCTTTCTTCATGTATCTGATGTGAGGGAAATGCTGGCTAACGAAAAAAGTTTTGCCAGGGCTCTTATAGAAGGAAAGCCTCCCAGAGCTGATGAAACACGCCGACCGATCGAAAAGGTGCTGGAAAAAGGGCAGAGAATTCTGGTTCAGGTTACCAAAGAACCTATTGGGACAAAGGGAGCAAGGGTCAGTACAAGAATAAGCATTGCCGGCCGTTATGTGGTTAGTATGCCAGGAGACTCTGTAGCAGGAGTTTCCAGGAAGATTACAGATAGGCAGGAGAGAAGCAGGCTGAGAAAGATAGTTCAGCAGGTTAGAACAGAGGGTTTTGGAATAATTGCAAGAACTGCAGGTATAGAGAAGGACGAGGACAGTTTCAGAACCGACGTTGAGAGAATAGTGAACAAGTGGAAGGAAATCGGTACTTTAACTGTTAAATCCAAAGCACCTGCCCTTCTTCATCAGGAGCATGATCTTATCACTATGACTGTCCGCGACCTTGTTTCTCCTGATGTAAATTCCATTGTCAGTGACTCACGGGCCGTTGCAAAACAGATCAAGAAGTATCTGAAAACATTTGATCCGGATGTTGCAGCCAAGGTGAAATACTACAGAGGTAAAACTCCGATTTTTGACCAGTACGGTATTGAGAAGGAGATTTCCGGTCTTGTAAGAAGGGAAGTTCTTCTGAAGAGCGGAGGTTCCATTGTTATTGATCACACTGAAGCTCTGGTGGCTATAGATGTAAATACCAAGAGGTACGTGGGGCGGCGCAGACAGGAAGATACCATTTTCAAGACCAACATGGAGGCTGCGCGGGAAGTGGCCAGACAGCTGCGTCTTAGAGACCTGGGCGGGATAATCGTTATCGACTTTATCGACATGGACAATCTGTCTCACCGTGACAAGGTGGTAAATTGTCTAAGGGGTGAGCTGGGAAGAGACAGATCACCAACAAAGACCTGTCAGGTAAGTCCCATGGGTCTGGTTGAAATGACCAGAAAAAGGGTTCGCCCCAGCCTTGTTCAATCCATGTCTGTTGTGTGTGAATACTGTACAGGAACCGGAAGAATACAGACACCGGTAAGCGTTCTTACCGAGATTGAACGGTTTCTTGAGAGAGCTGCCAATGGGAAAAAACATGTGAACCTGGTTGTTACCATCAATCCTATGGTTGCAAAATATCTCATGGAAGATGACGGAAGGCGGCTGGAGTATCTCACCGCCCGAAGTGACAGGCTTTCAGTCCATATTCATGAGGATGACAAGATGCTTCAGGCCGAATTCAAAGTGTTTTCACTTGATTCACATGAAGAGATTACGGATCTGTATCTTCCCGGTTCGAGAGCTTGACCTCGAAGGGCTGAAATAGTATAAGTTTGCGCAGTCTTGATAAGTAATTAGACCGCGTTTTAACGGTGTATGTGTATAATATATATGGAGGTTGAATTTGTACGCTATCATAAAAACAGGTGGAACTCAATTCCGGGTAGAGCAGGGCATGAAGCTTGTGGTTCCCCATCTTGCAGGCGAAGAGGGAACTTCTCATGTATTCGAAGATGTTCTTCTCGTGGCCAAAGACGATAAAGTCGTTGTGGGGCATCCATTTATTGAGGGCATTCAAGTGTCAGCCAAAATTATTGAGCAGTCAAAAGGCGCAAAAGTAGTAATATTTAAACGCAAGAGACGCAAGGGCTACCAGAGGAAAACAGGCCACAGACAGCTTCAGACGTGGGTACAAATCGAGAAAATCACCAAGGTTTAAGCCATGGCACTAGTACTATCCGGCAGAAAATATGCCAGGGTTGTAAGAGCGTCACTGCGTCAGCGTGTAAGTGAGCTTCAGGGACAGCTTCCAGGTCTTACAGTTATTATTGTTGGAGAAAATCCGGCAAGCAAGGTTTACGTTGCAGCCAAGGAAAAGGCCTGTGTCAAGGTGGGGTTCAACAGCAATGTTATCAGCCTTCCCGCAGAGGTTACCCAGTCTGAGATTCTTGCTATCGTAGACAAATTGAACGCCGATGACTCAGTTCACGGTATTCTTGTTCAGCTTCCTCTTCCGGAGCACATCTCAACTGATTTGATTGCGGCAGCAGTTCTGCCCGAAAAAGATGTTGACGGTTTTCACCCTGTTAACGTAGGCAGACTCTGGAGAGGAGAACAGGGTCTTTTCCCCTGCACTCCTTCAGGCATTGTCAGCCTGCTGCATCACCACAACATTCCGTTATCCGGGAAAAATGCCCTTATTGTGGGAAGATCCAACATCGTGGGGAAACCAATGGCAGCTCTTCTTCTCAGGGAGAACTGCACTGTAACAGTTGCTCACAGCAGAACGGTTGATCTGAAACAGCGGTGTGCTGAAGCAGATATTCTTGTAGTCGCAGTGGGCCGTGCAGAAATGATCAAAAAAGACTGGGTGAAGCCGGGAGCCGTGGTTGTTGATGTGGGAATGAACAGGAGAAGTGACGGCAAGCTCGTTGGAGATGTTGACTATGACGATGTTTCACCGGTGTGTTCCGCTATTACTCCCGTTCCCGGTGGTGTGGGCCCACTGACAATAGCGTTTCTTCTCGAAAACACATTCAAAGCGAGAAATTCTCTGCTGGCAGACTAATTCTGTTTATGTTAGAACCAGAGCAATCAAGTGGCTATTGCTCTGGTTCTTTATTTTTGCTATGCGGTTGACGAACCAGTCTTATTTATAGTATCTCTTTGCAGATGATTAACTGTAACAGGAGTGGTAACAATGGCTGTATTTTCTGTCTTGCTTCTGGCTTTCTTTTCCGCTGTAGATTATCCTGTCCTTGAGCTGCCTGATCAGGTGTCAATGCAGGAGCTTGCCTTAATGAATTTTTCCGGGAGACAGACTGCTCTTGCAGAGTTGAACACACACTACACACAGCTGGAGTTCGGTTCCGGCCCTCTTTTAACAGGTTCTTTTTCCGTTACTGAAGGCAGTCTGGTACTTATAAATGTTTACAGGTCTCTTACCCCGGGCGATCTGGCGATTCTTGACCGGGCTGGTTTCTGGCCGTCAGGATTTGCTCCGTCTTCATCTGCTTTCGTTGCTGTTGCCGGCGAAAAAACTGATTTAAATATTCTCAGAGGTCACGGTTTTGTAAGATCCGTGTCGGTGTGGTCATGGAATGATGCAGTTGCTCCAGGTGACAGGGGCTGGACCGGAGGCTGGCTTGTTTCAATGGCTCCGGGTTTTGTTCCGGCAGAGGGCACTGCCATTTCCGACGAGTGGTGGCTGGTTTCAGATCCGGTTGCAGAAGGTGTTGTAGCTGCTATTCCCAACACAGCAGAAACTGCGGTTAATCATGCGGTTAATGTGCAGGCAGACGACAGCAGGGATGTAACAGGTCTGCCGAATCTGTGGAACTACTACACAGGTCTTGGGGTTCGTATAGGCGTTCTTGATACCGGTGTATGGTCAGAGCATCCTGATCTTGCAGGATCTGTTGTAGCCGGCCCGGCGGATCCGTCAGGGCATGGAACCGCTGTTTGCGGTGTAATTGCCTCAAGGGGAGAGGTTGATCTGGGATGCGAATACAATGGAAGCGGCGGTGCTCCGGATGTACAGCTCTATGTGATTCGACGACCGGAGTCAATGACTCCTGCTGAGTTTGCTGCATTCTATACGGAATTTCATTCAAATGACTGTCGCACGGTAAACAATTCCTGGGGTTTTGACGGATCAACCTCTTACGACGGGTTCTGTCAGGTTGTGGATACATACGGCAGGAATGGCGGAATGGCTGTTTTCAGCTCTGGCAACAACCCGTCTCCAGGTGCAATTCCTTCTCCGGCAATTTCAAGAAATGCAGTAACAACAGGGGCTGTAACATTTCTTCCGGACAGCAGCGGTAATGTGGTGGTAGCACCCTACAGTGGAAGGGGACCCACATCAGACGGCCGGTTGAAACCGGAGATACTGGCACCGGGTGGTGCTTTCCTGGGGGCAACCATGCAGAACGGTGTGGCAACGACAAATGCCTTTTACGGTGGACAATGGCTTGATGACCCTGAAAACAGGTGGCCAGGTGAACCATCCTACACCAGGTATACGGGAACCAGCATGGCTGCTGCTTTTGTGTCTTCGGCTCTAGCTATATGTGAGGAAAAATACGGGGATCTTTTTAATCCTGAAGATGCCATGGCCCTTATGGCAGCGTGTGCGATTCCTCTGAAAAGCAATACAGGTTCTTCTCTGTCAGGGTATGCAACTGTGTCAAGCGGATACGGGCTTCTGGATGGATACCACCTTCCCGGCACTTACTTTTCAGAGGAAGTTGACCGGCTTATGTGGATAAATTCCAGCATAACAGAAGGAATCGGTTACAAACAGTGGACGATGTATGTTCCTGCATACACGAGCTGGATATCTCTCGGTCTGGGATACTCCGATGTTCCTTCTGCTTCCCCTGACCTGCAGGTTGATCTTGATGTAACTCTGGTTTCGCCCAGTAATGTGGAGTACAACTACCAGCTGCCTTCAGGGGTAACATCTCCCAGCCCCGTGGAAAGAATTGTGGTTGAAAACCCGGAGCCTGGAGCATGGAATGTACGGGTTGAAGGAGTGTCCTGGGCAGATCCCGGAAACCCGTCGGAGCAACAGCAGTTTGCCGTTGCAGCTTATCGCTTTGCCAGAGATCCGGAGTTATCGGTTTCATTTCCTGTGGATACCACTATATATGCACCTCCAGGAGGCGAACTCATCGTTCCTGTTACTATAGCCAACACCGGAGGTTACGTTGCTGTAGGAGCATGGGCAAGCCTTCATCCGCCGTCTGCGTTCTCCGGTGATGTTGATGTTCCTGCCTTTATGGGTAATCTGCTTTACAAGAACTCAACTGCATCAGCGGAGTTTACTATTCAGTGTCCCAACCAGCCCGGTACGCACACTGTTGATGTTATTGCAGGTGCAGGAAACCGCGGGCTTGATAACACTGCCAGTCAGTTTACTATTGTTCTGGCTTACCCGGATCTTACAGTTTCCATTGCTTCACCTGATGTACAGCCTCCTTTTGGAGCCGGACAGACTGTTGGCTTCAGTGTTGTTGTAAGCAATGATGGAGACGGTCCATCACCTGCATCTCAGCTTGCCTACTACATCACCGATCGCCCTGATTCACTTTCCCAGCAAATTTTGATGTTTGAGGTGCCTCCTCTCGAGAGCGGGGAAACAGCTTCTTTCAAAGGCAGTTACACTTTTACATACTTTGATATTGGAAGCCGGTACCTGGTGAGTGTGGTTGATCCCAACTCTGTTGTCACAGAGAACGATGAAACGAACAACACATCTGTCTACGGTCCGTTCACAGTAGCAGGTGAATTTGCTCCTCCCGTTGATCTGGTTGCAGTTAGCGGTAACAATGGATTTATCCCATTGACCTGGGAACCGCCCCAGGCTGTAGACAACCGGGGGCTTACATCTTACAGACTGTACAGGTCTGTAAGTCCTGTGGCTCCGGAACCGGACCCGGTTGCTGAGCTAGGTTCAAGTACCCTGTTCTGGACTGATTCACTGGTTGTAAACGGAATTGGATACTACTACTGGGCAACATGCGTGTACTCAGCCCCGGATGGAGAAAGCCCCTTGAGCAACATGGCTTCAGCAACGGCACAGGGACCATCTGGTTCTCTGGGGGGAACGGTAACAGATGTGTACACAGGGCACAACCTGGAGGATATTATCGTTTCTATTCTTGGTCTTGGCGTTACAGCCGAAACAGACAACAACGGTTACTACTACTTCGGGGATGTCCCTGTCGGGGCTGTTCCTATAAACGTTGATCAGGAGTCGTACGTGCTTTTTCTAGACACTGCTGCAGTGGAGGAGAACCAGCACACTGAGTTTGATGTTGGGCTTATCAGGAAATTTCCCCCGGGTTTAACCGTCATACCTACACCGTTTACACCCAACGGAGATGGAGTTAACGATACGGCTTCTTTCGTGTGGCCTGCAGCACAGGGTGCAGTTATCAGGCTGATTCTCATGAACATTGAAGGTGTACCCGTTAAAGAAATCACAAACACGGAACCTGTGTGGAACGGGAATGACAACACTGGACATCCTGTGCCATCCGGGGTTTACATTTTCCATGCTTCCGCTCCAGTGGGGGAGGTGACGGGAACAGTATGTATAGCAAGATAATTACAATAGCACTGGTTTTTGTTGTGTCTTCATCAGCCGTTTCCGATGTTCTCAATCCAGGAGCCAGAGCAATGGGAATGGCAGGTGCATTTATCGCTCTTGCCGACGATGCGTGGGCTCAGTGGTGGAACCCTGCAGGGCTTCTCAGATCCGGTAGACTACTGATTGGAACAGAGTACACAAGCTTTTATCCCAACATGGATCTGAATTCCATTAACTACGGGGCAGTGGGAT
>JAGGYZ010000127.1 GCA_021162285.1 Candidatus Fermentibacteraceae bacterium | reverse complement strand
CTGGTAACCATCTTTGATTTTCCACCCTCGTTTACTTCAACAGTACACAGGCGGCACGCACCGTAGGGTTCCACCAGCTCGTTGTGACACAGAGTGGGAATGTGAATATTCAGCTTTGAAGCCGCTTCAAGAATGGTTGTTTCAGGGGCAACCTGAATTTCCCGGCCGTCTATGGTTACGGTGATCATATCAGCCATTATTTCACCTCCACAGCATTGAAGTTACAGACATCACGACATACTCCGCACTTGATACACTTCTCCTGGTCTATCACATGTACCTGTTTTGCAGAGCCGCTGATTGCGTTCACAGGGCACTTCAGAGCGCACAGTGTACAGCCTGTACAGTTGTTCGGATCTATGGTGTATTTAATCAGATCATGACACTGACCTGCAGGGCAGGTGTGGTCTCTGATGTGAGCTTCGTATTCTTCTCTAAAGTATTTTATGGTGCTTATCACAGAATTGGGTGCATCCCTGCCCAGTGCACAGAGGCAACTGTCGTTCATGGTTGCACCGTAGCTCTCGAGAAGTTCTATGTCTCCTTCTCTTCCTTTGCCTTCAGTTATTCTTCCCAGTATCTGACCCAGGGCAACAAGACCTTCACGGCACGGTGTGCACTTACCACAGCTTTCGCCTTTCAGGAAGTCTACAAAGTATTTGGCTATCTGAACCATGCAGGTTCCCTCATCCATCACAACCATTCCGCCGGAACCCATCATTGAGCCCTCTGCAGTAAGGCTGTCAAAGTCAACAGGAAGGTCAAGCTTCTCCGCCGGAATAACTCCTCCGGATGGACCGCCAGTTTGAACTCCCTTGAAGGCTTTGCCACCTGGTATTCCCCCGCCTATGTCGTAGATGATTTCGCGCAGTGTGATACCCATTGGTACCTCAACCAGACCGATGTTTACAATGTCTCCCACAAGGCTGAACACCTTTGTACCAGAGCATCCGCCCCAGGGGTTTTCAGACACATCACCGGTTCCGATTGCAGCAAACCACTCTGCGCCTTTCTCTATTATGAGTGATACATTGGCCCATGTTTCCACGTTGTTCAGAACTGTTGGCCCGTCTTTGTATCCCTTTTCAACAGAGCGTACATATTTTGCCCTGGGTTCGCCTGGAAGACCGGCCATGGAAGCCATGAGTGCACTGGATTCTCCGCACACGAATGCGCCTGCACCCCTGTGGATCACTATATCGAAGTTGAACCCGGTTCCGAAAATATCTTTTCCAAGCAGACCTTTTTCCCGGGCCTGCTCCAGGGCAACTTCAAGCCTGTGCATGGCAAGGGGATATTCCTTGCGCATGTAAACAAAACCCTCTTCTGCACCTATGGCATAGGCTCCCGCCATCATGCCTTCGATCACTGAGTGGGGGTCTGCTTCCACTATGGATCTGTCCATGAATGCACCTGGGTCACCTTCATCTGCATTGCAGACTACAACGGGTTTTATGTGTGATTTTTCCGCAGCATCAACGCAGCTCTGCCATTTGATGCCGGTGGGAAATCCACCGCCTCCACGACCGCGAAGCCCGCTTTTGACCATTATCTGAACGGTTTCTGCAGGGCTTTTCCCTGTGAGTACCTTGTGGATGGCCTGGTATCCGCCAAGTCTGATGTAGTCATCGATATGTTCCGGATTGATCATTCCTCTGTGACGCAGAGCCAGAAGCTTCTGTTTCCCGAAGAAAGGGATATCTTCCATTTTTGGAATAGCTACGCCTTTCAGCTTGTACATAAGCCTTTCAACAGGCTTTCCACCTTCCAGGTGGTTATCAATTACATCGCTCAGGTCTTCAACCTTCAGTTTCTGGTAGAAGATGCCTTCAGGCTGAACAACCATTATAGGACCCTGTGCGCAGAACCCGTTGCATCCGGTTGGAACAACGAGATACTTCTTGTCAAGCCCTCTTTTTACAAGTTCTTTCTTCAGCGAGTCAATCAGTGGAAGCGATTTGTTTGCAACACAAGCCGTGCCGGCACACACCATAAGGGCAGACTGGTAAGACTCATACTCTTCTCCGGCTGACTTCTGTATGGACTTCAGTTCGTCTATGTTCATGTCAGCCCTCCTTACTGTATTTTTTTACTATTTCAGTGGCCATGGAAGGGGTAACACCACCTATTACATCATCTCCCACCACGACAACAGGGGCAAGGCCGCAGGCACCTACACACCGAACTTCGGAAAGGGTGAACATTCTGTCGGCAGTTGTTTCACCGCTTTTGATCTTCAGTTCCCGCTCAAAAGCTGCCAGAATATTGGGAGCTCCTTTTACGTAACAGGCTGTTCCCATACAGATCTGAATTTCCTGCCGGCCTTTTTCCTCCAGGCTGAACGCTTTGTAGAAAGTAGCGATGTGAAACAGAACACCCCTCGGTTTACCGGTTCTCTCTGCAACCCGGTTAAGGGCTTCCTGGGGGATAAACCTGAACTTGTCCTGAATATCCTGAAACATTTCAATAACGAAATCCGGGTCGGCATTCCAGCGGTCTATAATCGAGTCTACCGGGTAGTTAGTTTGCATGAGTGTCACCTCCACCGGTGTGCTGCCATACAGGGCGCGAATCGGATGTGCGTGCAACCATGGCAACAAGCCCTTTGCCTCTGAAAACGGTTCCGCTTCCTCCCCGGCCAGCCTGTTTCAATCTCATGTGTTCTTTGCGCCAGTCCCACCATGAGAAGTTGAGGCAGCCTATCCAGCAGTGGTCGGCACCTGTGCCGGCAGAAACAGAGGAAACATTGCGTTTGTCTTCTTCGTTGTAACTGTAGAGTTCAGCCAGCTGGTTTGCAACGATATGGCTGTTCACACCAAGCTTTTCATTGCGTACTATCTGAACAATTCCTTTGTCGCCGTCTATGTAGACAACATGGTCTCTGGCTTCCTGTTTTCCAACAACTACCATGGCATCAAAGCCGGAGAACTTCAGAAGTGGTCCGAAGTGTCCTCCCACATTGCTGTCGATAACAGAGCCTGTTGTGGGGGAAATGGTGGTAACAATTGATTTTCCGGTACCGGGGAATGCAGGAGTTCCGCCAAGTGGACCGCAGGAAATGCAGATACCGTTCTCCGGGCTGTCCCACTTGGTGTCGCCGTTAACTTCATTCCACAGAAGCCACAGGTCGAAACCCTTGCCTCCGGTGAATTTCATCTTGATCTCTTCGGTAATCGGGATGATTTTGAAGGAGTAGTCTGAAAGGTCTACCTTCAGTGCCTCGCCGGTGTATCCCTTAACTGCGGGCTTGGGCTTGTACTTGAAGGTGGCCACAACATTCTGCGCCTCCTGGATCTCCCGTGGGGAGTAATTGCAGGACATGTATATATCCCTCCAGGTTCGAGTGAAAATAGGGTTTAAACCAATCAAATTCAGTGGGCATATTCTAGTTGGAAAAT
>JAGGYZ010000317.1 GCA_021162285.1 Candidatus Fermentibacteraceae bacterium | reverse complement strand
TTTATTCTGCCGGCTTTCCTGCAGATTGCCGGCCCGGGAGATACAACCGGTGTGGGTATTGCCGATCCGTGGATATGTGTTGACGGCTGGATGAGCAGAGACCCCCAGTTCATTCTCCGGGGAGCCCTGCGTCCCACCCTTAAAGGTACTCTGGACACGGGAAACTACACAGAGAGCGACAGACATGTTGCTGCTGAAGTATCGGCAACATTTCTGATCCCCGTTTCAGGATCGCTGTCGGGTCCCAGAATTCAGGCTTCAGGAGGTCTGCGAAAATACTTTACCGCATGGGCTGAAGTGCCGGGGGCTCCGGGAGATTCTGCAGATACCTCGCCTGGTATGGAGTTTCGTGGAGAGGCCAGAATGATACTGCCTGTTAACCGCGAACTGAATTTTCACGCAGGGCTTGAATTTGCCACCAGAGGAGAAACTGAAATAGACTCCAGCGATATAGCTGGCAGCGAAGTTTCCAGCCTTGATCTGCGCACCGGTATAGAGCTGGACAACACACAGCTGGAGCTGAATGTAGATATTTACTACCGTCTCAGCGGGCAGAATGTAAACAAGGAATGGGGTTTCCTTGTAAGTGGTATTGGTCTTGATCTGGGAGATATTTTCAGTCTGGGAACAGGGGGCAGGAGTTCCACTTCCGGAGAAAGCTCCGGCGGTGCAGAATCCGGAAGAAGAGATTGATGAAAAGAGCTGCCCTTTTTGTTGTCATACCTGTTGCAGCTTTTGTTTTTGCCCTGATTGTCAGACCGGTCAGCCTGGGAATGAAACTTAAAAACAGGGTAGATGTCTACACCCGGGCATTGAGCGCCGGTGATGCCCGGGAGGCCAGATCTGCCATGTCCCTGGAAATGGCGCAGGGTCTGTCTGTGGAATTCCTTTCCCGGCTCAACGGCATAGCTGTTCCATCTGATTTCAGATTTGACGGTATAGATGACAACGGTTTTCGTATGGCAGGAACAACCCGGGACGAGGGCAGCAGAATTGTATGGTTTTCCACAGGAGAAAATGGAATTCTGGTAACGAAGGACACTGCGGTAGACAACATCCTCGGATCTGCCGTGATGCTTTGCAGAGAGAATGCAGTTTTAAACCCGGACGGGTGTTGTCCTGTGTCCGGAAGACCTTATGAATACGATGACCAGGCAGGCACAGTGATCTGTCCGGAAGGTCATCTGGGAGATGGGCTGGACATCAGGTCCGATGACTGTGCTCTCAGGAGAGATTCCGTGGCAGCAGAACTGTCTGAATTTCTTGCAGCCGGTTATCCATATCCTGAAAATCTTGAAGAAATGTACACCGTGAGCGACGGGGAGTACGGAAGAAGAGGCGGATACAGATGTCCCGACAATGGTTACAAATACTACGAACTGCGGGATGGGGTCATCTACTGTCCATTCCACGAAGAATCTTCCGCAGCAGAGGTAACACAGTGAAGCAGTACCCGGATCTGATCAAAGATCAGAAAACCTTCAACAGTCTGATCGCTGATCTCAGGAAGACCCCTGCAGTGGCTCTCGATACAGAATTTCACTGCGAAAAACGCTACTGGCCCGACCTTTTTCTGATACAGCTTGCCGCAGACGGTGTCGGACCGGTGGCAGTTGATCCCCTTGCTCTGGAAACACTTTCCCCTCTGGCGGAACTGTTTGCAGATGATAGCGTGGTGAAGATTCTTCACAGCGCAAGGAACGATCTGGTCATTCTGTTCAACGATATCCCGGAGTTCAAAGTTAGGAATCTGTTTGATTCTCAGGTTGCTGCAGCATTTCTTGGTTACGGTGAGCAGATCAGTCTGGTAAATCTGGTTCATTCTGTCTGCGGAGTAAGGTCCAGGAAGAAGTATTCCATGAGTGACTGGTCTGCCCGTCCCCTTGCCCGGGGCCAGCTGGAGTATGCTCTTGATGATGTGAGATACCTTGTAGAAGTGTACAATGCTCTTGCGGCTCAGTTGAAGAAAAAGGGAAGAACCAAGTGGTTTGAAGGGGAGTCTGAGCCTCTCTCAGACCCCTCAGCATATTCTATCTCCCGAGAGCGTCTTTTCTCAAAGGCCAGATCTGCCGGTAAGGTAAAGAAGGCCAGTTTTCCTCTTCTGTGGAGGCTGGTCAACTGGCGTGAAGACACAGCCAGAGATATGAACCGCCCCAGATTTTATGTAGGCAGAGATCATCTTCTCTGCAGGCTGGCCGTTCTTGCCCCCAGGAAGGTTGAATCCATTAACAGTCTCAGAGGGCTTCCAGGAGGTTTTGTAGACAAGTACGGCGAAGCAGTGGTGGCAGAGGTTGAAAAGTGTCTGAAGAGCCCGCCGGACGATGTTCCAAAGATCAGGCTTCCCAGGCATGACTGGGGGTATGCCGCGAGAAAAGATATTCTCAGGATATTTCTGAAAATGAAGTCTAAATCACTGGATCTTTCACCAGCCCTTCTTCTTCCCAGGAACAGTTTTGAATCCATACTGGAGAACCCTCCCCGCAACATGAATCAGTTTATGGAAAGAGAAGACCTCACGCAGTGGAGGAAAGAGGCGCTGGGAACAGAGCTGGTGGATCTGTTTACAGGCAAGCTGGCATTGACCCTGAAAAAGGGCAATTCTCTTCGGTTCGTCAAAGTGAAATGAAGGGGAGTATTTCACCGGCAGGTGTTCTGGAAAGAATGTCTTCTGCCGTGGGGAATCCGGGAATTCCTTCTCCTCTTGTGGCTGGAACGGACCCTTACACAATTCTTGTTGGAACCGTGATAAGCCTTAGAACCCGTGATGCTGTCACTGAAGTTGTAACGAAACGGGTTCTGAAGTCAGTGCCGGCAGTTGCAGACCTGGCAGCTGTTTCTGCTGAAAAACTGTCAGAACTCCTGTATCCCGCGGGGTTTTACAACAGAAAAGCCGCTCAACTGAAAAAACTGGCACAGATACTGATCAGCAAACACCACGGAGAAGTACCTTCAGACAGGAAAGCTCTTGAGGCTCTGCCCGGCGTAGGAGGGAAAACAGCAGCTTACGTTGTTTCGATGGCATTTGGTGTTCCTGCCATCTGCGTAGATGTTCATGTTCATCGAATCAGCAACAGGCTTGGTATAGTTAAAACTGCTTCTCCAGCTGAGACGGAGAAAGCTTTGATGCTGTATTTTCCAGAAGAATTGTGGACACCTTTGAACCATATCTTTGTAAAGTTCGGGCAGAAGATCTGTCGGCCGCAGGTACCCCGGTGTGGTGAGTGCTGTTTCAAGGAATGGTGCAGACATGCTGATTGATATTACCAGAACCATGTACAACGGTATGGAAGTGTGGCCTGGTGACATCCCTTTCCAGCAGGTATCCAAACAGTTCGGAAACTTCACTTCTTCAAGCGTAACCATGTCTCTTCACACCGGAACCCACATGGATGCTCCAAGACATCGCTTCAAACACGGGAAGTCTGTGGATGAAATATTTCCAGTAATCGTTCCTGCTCTGGTTAAAAAACAAGGAAATCCAGCTGGCAAAGCAGTTCTGCTGGACAGGCCTGTTACAGCTTTACAGGCAGAAGAACTTGTTAAAGGGGGTATGGTTCTTATTGGAACAACTTCCATATCAATAGATTATGGAGAATCTCTGGAAGCTCACGCGGTTCTGCTTGGAGCTGGAATCCCTGTAATAGAGAACCTTGAACTTGATTCTGTCCCTCCGGGAGATTACATTGTAATGGCATTTCCTCTGAAGTTTTCAGGGGCAGACGGGTCTCCTGTAAGGATAGTTCTCGCTGAAAGCCCGCAGGATATTTATTCTTTCAGGCAGGAGGGTAACGATGACTGAAGAACAGAAAAAATTGCACCGGCAGCTTGCAGTTGATTGCTTCAATTCAACATGGGAACTCATAGAAAAAAAAGACAGGACTGCCGATGAGGATCTCCAGATGATACACACAGCCCACGCTTCCCGTTATCACTGGGGGCAGATCGGAACCTGGCTTGAGTTCCAGAGGGGAGAATGGCAGATATCAAGAGTTTATTCAGTTCTAGAGCAGGGAGAAGCTGCACTGTTCCACGCAGAGGCCGGTTACAAAATCAGTAAACAGAATGACATGAAACCTTTTGACAGGGCCTTCGCCTGTGAAGCCATGGCCAGGGCGCACCATGTTCTTGGAAACACCCGGAAGCGTGACATTTTCGTAAGGGAAACCATAGCAGTGGCGAAAGAAATAGGTGAATCAATAGACAGAACTTACGTCTGGAACGAGTTGAGTTCCTTTGTTCCGGAACCGCCTACCGACTGAGAAGATCGTGGAAGAATTCTTTCCCCGTAAAACTGCAGGAGCAGCCTGAAACCGCTTCCTCAAAGGAGCATTTTCCCCCTGTGTCAAGAACGGTTTCCAGGTACGACAGCCGGTCGTCAATTGCCCTGTTGATATTCTTCCTCCCGGACAGCTCCGGCCCGTGTGAAAGCAGAACGCGGTCTCTGCCCATTGCTCTGAGCATTTTGAGGGATGAAATATGGTTTTCAAGCTGGTCAAACTCAACCCAGGGGAGAATGGCTGTGCCGTCGTAACGGCCCATGAGATTGTCGCCTGCATGGAGGTATCTACCGTTGATGTCTATAAAAATGCTGCACGGAGAATGACCAGGGGCGGCTGTAAACCCGAGCTTAAAGTCGCCGAAAGTATACCCGCTCTGAAAGGACACAGGGGTAACTGTCTGTGGTATGTTTTTCTTTAGTGTCTTTCTGTATTCAGGGCTGCCCAGAACAGTCAGGTCCCCCTTTAGAGAAACCAGACCTGCCGCGTGATCGTTGTGAAAATGGGTAAGAACAACATGGGTGAGTTTAAGCCCCTCTGAAGCAAGGTGCTTTTTCACCTTCGTTACCTGTGTGCGGAAAGCGGAGTCAAAAAGCAGAACATCATTCCCGCTTACCAGCGCATAAAGGTTGAATCCGTAGAGAAATCCCTCTTTTTCCGGGAATCTGAAATTGAAAAAGTTGTCTCCTGTCCTGTCTGCAACCATGACATCTCCCTGTGTGGTGTAGGTGTTTTGAAATCTACCTTGAATTATATTCCGTTTCTTCACCATGCGGTCAGCAACAATTAAAAGAAGAGAGTCTTTATGAGCGGCAGATACAACAGGCTTAAAAAATTCATTGTTCCCGTTTTGATAGTACTGCTTGCCGCTGCATTTACAGGATACAGGTACCGGGGATTGATCCGGATGAAGATGCTGGCGGTTCTTCACTCATTCGATGACCTGCCCGAAATCCACGATGACAGTCTTGATATGCCCCCCGGGGCATGGTGGCCGGCAAGACAGACACCCGGAAGCGGGGACAGCGGTGGGACAGACAGCCAGACAGAGCAGCTGGAGCTGCTCAGGTCACTGGGCTACCTGTCCGGGTACGAGGAAGCTCCTGTGGAGATGGGTGTTACCGTCTTTGATTCAGTAAAAGCATATCCGGGTTACAACATTCTTATTTCCGGCCATGGCCCGGGTGTATCCATGGTCGATATGACAGGACGCGAGGTGCACAACTGGTTCAACAGCGAGGTGTCTCTTTACGGAATCTGGCCGAATGCACAGGACAAGGAAATACCCATCGATTTCTGGCGCAGAACTTTCCTCTACCCAAACGGAGATCTGGTTGTAATGGTAGAGGGCGGGGGAATTGTAAAACTCGACAAAGATTCCAGTCTGCTGTGGGCAAGTGAATACAACGGTGCTCATCACGATGTTGATGTAGACGAGTTCGGGAATGTATACACCATTGGAAGAGACACACACATCAACGACAGATTCTTTCCCGGGAAGTACATTTCAGAAGATTACATTTGTGTCCTGGATTCTCTGGGGAACAGGATCAGGTGGATCTCCACCCTTGATGTACTTGCTAATTCAAGCTATGCACCGGTTATGAGAAGAATGCCCGACGGCGGTGATGTGCTGCACTGCAATACCATTGAATACATAAGGCCTTCAATGCTCCCTGATGGTTACACAGGTCCGCTCCGGGCTGGAACGGTAATTCTTTCTTTCAGAGCTGTTGATCTGGTGTGCGCGGTTGATCTGGAACAGGAATCCGTGTACTGGGCGGATTCCGATCTGTGGCGAATGCAGCATCAGCCAACGGTTCTTCCAGACGGAACCATGCTGGTATTCGACAATCAGGGCATGGGAGAGAAATCCACCATCCTTCAGTTTGACCCGGCCTCCGGTGAAGTGCTGTGGTTCTACAGAGGTGATGAGGAACACCCGTTTTACTCTGTGGGTTCCGGTTCGTGTCAGAGGTTGCCCAATGGAAACACACTGATAACAGAGTCTATGATGGGCAGAGCCTTCGAAGTAACCCCGGAGGGAGAGATCGTATGGGAGTTCTACAACCCGCACAGAGCAGGAGACCATCTGGAATTGATTGCCACCCTGTTCGAAGTTGTGCGCATTCCCGCAGAAGATGTTGAGAGCTGGCTGTAGTTACCAGTCCTGAGTCTGAAACAGATCAGGCTCTTCAGGATGAATGATGTACAGCCTTGACCAGGTGTCTGTGTTCGGATCAAAGCCCGTTACACCGTATTCGCAGATTGTTGGTGTAACACCTTCGTGCTCGTCATCCGCACGGAGTGCCGCAGTGAACAGGAAATCCCCGTTGTCACAGTTGTATACCCTGTAGAAGGCAGAGTCATACAGCCCGCTCTGAACCCAGAGTCTGTGGAGGTTGTCGACTTCCAGCATGGATATAAATGCTTTGTATTCTTCAACCTGGTAATTCTCCGCCATTGCTGCAGGAGCACCGCTGGCAATCAATCTTGATCTGACCAGCTCTTTTTCTTCTTCAATTTCCTCATCGGTCTTTTTGACGGCAGCCTGTTCTTCTGTGATGTTCCAGAGTTCTTCTCCGTCAGGAGACACACAGGTGATTGTGTAATCTTCGGTGGAGTAGGGTGCGAGAAAAACATTGCCGTTACAGTCAGCATCAAACAGCACCATGGTCTTTACTGTGGCTCCAAGATCATTTAGGTCAAAAGGAATCATGTTTTTTATGTATTCCAGATCGGCTGTTGCGGAGTCTGTCCACAGATAGATGCCCATACCGGTTCTCATGTCTTCTTCCGTCTGTTCGAACTCCGGTTTCAAACCTACAAAGCCTCCGGTCACAGAGGAGATCATTACAGGGGGAGATGGAAAAAAGCCTGTCATTGCGTCGACGAAATTGTAGTCTGAATCATAGAAGTTGAGTTTTCCCCCCATGGCATCCGGTACGATTAATCCGCCTTCAGCGGTAACTGCAACAGTTGAAACAAGTTGATACTCTCCCGGTCCGCTTCCCTGGCGGCCGGCAGAGGCAACAAACTCTCCTTCGGGAGAGAAGATGCTGATTTTGCTTTTCATCATGTCAGCTACAACTATATCGCCGTCTGGCATGAACTGAGCACCCACGATCTGACCGAAAACGAAATTTGAATCGCCAAGTTCCACCCCGATTGAGTCGGTAACTACAAGCCAGTGGTCAACCTCAGGCATAACAGCGCCTGCAGTCTCGTTCCCTGCCTGCTGTTCCAGAGCACTGTCTGTTCCCTGAGATTCATTGCCGCAGGCAGCCACGACAATCAGGGAAAGAATACACAACACCGAGACTGTCTGTTTCATCGTTACTCCCTATAGTGAGAAGTACAACTTGTGTTCAAGCGGGTGCGGGTTTCCCCTGAACAGTGCTGTTTCATCTCTTTTCATTGCAATGAATGCATCGATGAAATCCGGAGTAAACACATCTTCGCTTTCAAGGAATTCTCTGTCGGAGGCCAGGTCATCCAGAGCTTCATCCAGATTTTCGGGAAGTCTCGAAAGATCTGAAGTGTCGTAACCCTGTGCGAAAACATTTTCGTCTATAGGACCGAATCCCATATCTTCGGGAACCATTTCTTTCTTGATTCCGTCAATGGCAGCCATGAGCATGGAGCTCATCGCAAGATAGGGGTTGCATGTTCCATCGGCAACTCTGTATTCAAACCTCATCTTCTTCGGAGACCGGGCATAGGCGGGAACCCTGATCGCTGCAGACCGGTTGGGCCCGCTGAAGAAGCGGTAAACAGGAGCTTCCTGGTTGGGAACCAGTCGTCTGTAACTGTTTACGCTGGGGTTTGTGAAAGCGCACAGAGCCCTGGCGTGGTGAAGGATACCGGCAATGGCGCTTCTGGCTGTGGAGCTGAGGCTGCAGTAGCCTTCCTTATTAAAGAAAATACGCTCTCCTGCCTTTTCAAAGTACAGGTGAAAGTGCATACCGTTGCCCGGTTCACCGGCCATGGGTTTGGGCATGAATGTTGCGGCCATGTTGTTCCCAAGGGCAACATTGCGAATGATGTGCTTGGTTATCATTGCGTTGTCGGCACTTGTAAGCATGGGGGAGAACTGCACCTCGATCTCGGACTGCCCCCACCGTCCAACTTCATGGTGATGATACTTTACATTTATCCCTGCATCGTGCATCAGAGATGCCATCTCTCCACGGACATCGTGCAGGCTGTCCACAGGGAACATGGCATGGTATCCACTGTGTGTGGGGTGAACAAGACCGTGGGAGGAAGGATCTTCCGAAGCGGCAGGATTCTCTATACTGCCGAACTCGTACCCGGCTCCTCCCGGTTTTTCCCAGAATCTTGCCTTGTCAAGCAGGTTGAATTCGAATTCAGGAGCCCAGAAACTGTCTGTGGCAATACCGGAGAATTTCAGGAGATTGTCGGCCTTTCTCGCTATCCCTCTTGGATCGCGGGAGTAGGAGTGGCCTGTACTGAAGTCTACAATGTCTCCAAAAAGCACCACGGTTTTTTTCCTGGGAAAACTGTCGAAGTAAAGCCGTTTGGAATCGGGTACCAGAGCAAGGTCACCGGATTCCACACTGCTCATACCGTCCAGTGTGGAACCGTCAAATCCCACACCCCGCAGGAAAAGATCGCTGGGAGCCGAAGCCAGGGGAATGGTTACATGTCTCCAGTATCCAAGAATGTCTGTGAATCTGATATCCAGCTCCTCGACACCTTTTTCCTTCAGTTTGCTTTGAACTGCATCAATTATCCCTGTGCCCACTTCAGCGCCGCCTTTCAATATTATTGAGTTCTTCCATAAGTCTTGTTTCTAGTTTATCTTCTGGAACAGCTCCCAGAGATTTTCCGTTTTTCCACAGCATAAATCCTGTGGGAGTTCCAATTACCGCCAGATCGGCATCTCTTGCTTCTCCGGGACCGTTTACCTCGCAGCCCATTACAGCAACGGTAACCGGCAACCGGTGACCCTGTACCATCTGCTGAACCTTCAGGGCAAGAGCCTCAACATCCAGACGGGTTCTGGCGCAGGTAGGACAGCTGACAATTCTTACAAATCTGTGCCTCAGGTCAAGGGAGGACAGTATCTCCCACCCTGCCAGGGGTTCCGGTTCCGGAGATCCCGAGATAGAAACTCTGATGGTGTCTCCGATGCCTTCGCTAAGGAGAATACCCATGGCAACCGCACTTCGTATTTCGGCAGTTCCTCTTGGACCGGCTTCAGTTACACCCAGGTGCAGAGGATAGGGGCATTCCGCGCTGGCTTTCCGGTTAACCCGTACTGTGAGCATGGGGTCCGACGATTTAAGAGAAAGAACGATGTTGTGGAAGCCGGTTTCCGTGAGAAGGGCAATGTGTCTTTCTGCAGCAGCCCACATGGAGTCTTCGTTTACACCGGAGTACTTTTCACGCAGATCACCGGGAACACTTCCAGAGTTCACGCCTATTCTTATTGGAACACCTTTGCTGCCAGCTAGTTCGGCTATTCTGTGCACATCTTCTGCAAGCCTTATGTTTCCTGGGTTGAGCCGCAGTTTGTGTACCCCCGCCTCTAGAGATTTTATGGCAAGATCTGTTCTGAAATGTATGTCTGCGACCACTGGAACAGGAGATTTTTCCACAATTCTGAACAGAGAATCCGCCGATTGATCATCTGGAACTGAGACCCGTACGATCTCCGTCCCCAGAGTGGCAAGTTTGTATATCTGCTGCAGGGTTAAGGCGTGGTCTGAGGTTGGTGTATTTGTCATGGACTGAACGGCAACAGGTGCTCCTGCTCCTATGGATACTTTCCCTATCTGCACACCAAGCCTGGAAGACAAATCTACCTCCTTCTCGCGGTGACCATTCTGTGCTTTCCGGCAAGATCATCATGCTCCCGGACTTCAGCCCAGAGACCGCCTGCAAAAAAACCGGAAACTGTGTTTTTCTGATCATCACCGGTTTCCAGAACGATCAGCCCGCCGGGTTTCAGCTTGTCCGGCGTTTTTTTTACCAGTTCCAATATAAGCAAAGTTCCATCGATTCCCCCATCCAGTGCCACAGCGGGATCGTAATTTTTTACTTCAGGCTGAAGCACAGAGATTTCTCCGGTGGGAATGTAGGGGAGGTTGGCGACTATCACATCGTATTTTCCAGTAAGAGCGTCTGTAAGATTGCAGTTCAGAGTAGAGTAGTTCTCCGCAGAGAGAAGCCTTGCGTTCTCTGCTGCCAGCTCCAGAGCCTGTGTGGAGATATCGGTTCCCGTAACTGTTGAGAGGGGAATTTCAAGGGCAAGAGATATCCCGATGATCCCGGAGCCGGTTCCTATGTCTGCTATACGTGGTTTCACCGGCAGGTTACAGGAAGTAATGAAATCTACCAGAAGTTCGGTCTCAGGTCGCGGGACAAGTGCTCTTCCATCAACCTTGAATGTTCTACCATAGAAGTCCCACTCGCCGATTACCTGCTGCAGAGGTATTCCCGACAGGCGTCTGTTTAAGAGGATAAAATATTTTATCTGAGCGGAAAGGTTGAGTTGCTGGTTGTCTGCTGCGTAAAGCTGTGCCGGTTTCAGGGAAAGAACATGAGCCGCAAGTACCCTCGCCTGCCACACAGAATCCACAAAACCTGCGACCTTCAGTTTTCCGGCAGCCGATGCTACTATATCAGCAACAGTCACGGGGTGTCACTTCTCTGCCCTTGCTGCGAGGATCTTATCCTGATCAGCCTTGATGAGGGCTTCGATTACCTGGTCGAGGTTGCCGCTGAGGATATCACTCAAGTTGTGCATTGTGAGATGGATTCTGTGATCGGTGAATCTTCCCTGGGGAAAATTGTATGTACGGATTTTCGCCGACCGGTCTCCAGAGCCGACCATGGATTTTCTGCTCTCTGAACGCTTGGCGTTTTCTTCTTCCTGTTTCACAATAAGCAGTCTGGAACGAAGAACTTTCATAGCCTTGGCTTTGTTCTTTATCTGGCTTTTTTCGTCCTGACAGGAAACAACGGTTCCAGTGGGGAGGTGGGTTATCCTTACAGCGGAGTCAGTTGTGTTAACGCTCTGTCCTCCCGGACCGCTGGAACGGTACACATCCACTCTGAGCTCGTCACTTTTTATCTCCACATCTACCTCTTCAGCCTCTGGAAGCACTGCAACGGTACAGGCTGATGTGTGTATTCTTCCGCTTGTTTCTGTTTCAGGCACCCTCTGTACCCGGTGAACACCGGATTCGTATTTCAGCCTGCTGTAAACACCGTTGCCGGAAAGGTTCAGGATTATTTCCTTGTATCCCCCTCTGTCGCTCTCCCTGGCACTGATAACTTCCGATTTCCACCCTTTTTTCTGGGCATAGTAGCTGTACATTTTGAAAATGCTTCCAGCAAAAAGAGCGGCCTCCTCTCCTCCTGTACCTGCTCTGATCTCCATGACTACACCACGCTGATCGTTGGGGTCCGGAGGAATCAGCAGTACTTTCAGCTGATGGTTGAGCTTGCTCATTCTTGTCTTCAGCTCCGGTATTTCATCTGATGCCATTTCGGAAAGCTCCGGGTCATTTCCCGATGCGGCGGAATTCATCTCCTCAAGCAGGGATTGCGTGTCGAGAATGTCCACAAGGGTATCGTTGATCCTGACAAGACTGTACCTCTCCGTATTGAGAGATTTCATAAGCAGGCGGCTCCTGAGAGTTTCAGGTTTGCACAGGGCACTGTCTATTTCGTCAAGCCGCGCCTTGATCTTCTTCTGTTCTTCTTTTGCCGTCATTCAGATGGCTCCTCTGCAATTTCGATCTCCGGGGGCAGATCCAGACCCAGTGCCATCTTTGCCGCAGTTTCAGAAACTTCAAGCATCTCCGGGGTAGCCGGCCGTGTTGTGAGATGCTGAAGCCACAGACCGGGCCGGGAGAGAGCTCTGGCAAAAGCTGAAGTGTCAAGGTGTTTGTCGGCCAGCTTGAGAACCTCGTAGGAAACACCCATAACCAGGGGAATAAGCGGCAGATGGTAGAGTACCCTCCAGTGGGCTGCCGGTGATACGCCGGTGGTAAGGTATACCAGAGAATCTATAATGCTGTAACACAGTATGGTAACAACCATCACATACATCAGGAAACTTGTGCCGCATCTGGCGTGAAGAGGGGAGTTTTTTCCGGCGTCTTCTGCAAGGTTGTCTGAACCGTTTTCCCAGGCATGGATCACCTGATGCTCTGCACCGTGGTACATGAAAACCCGGCGGATGTCCGGCATCAACGAGATGGCTGCTATGTAGAGCACGAAAGCCAGTATTCTGAATGTTCCGGCAATGATGTGGATGTAGAACTGTTCCAGCCCCCCTGTGGAAAACGAAAACAGAGATACAATCCAGGCAGCCAGGCGCAGGGGAAGCCATGCAAAAAGAACAACAGCCAGAATCACTGCTGCGATGTTGGAAAGCCACTTTGTTACACTGGAAGATTTTTCCTTGCTGGAGTCTTTTTTCTCTTCGACGGTTTCTGCGGACCAGTTTAGTGCGCTGAACCCCATTTTCATGGTTTCTATGAGGTTAACTGCTCCTCTGAACACCGGTTTGCTTAGAATTCCGGTTCTTACAGGTGGCAACAGGTAACTCATGTCCCTCGCAACAATGGTGCCGTCCGGTTTTCTTACAGCAGCAGCAGCACCTTTGGGTGCACGCATGAAAACACCCTCTATCAGAGCCTGTCCGCCTATATTCGGTCTTTTTTTAGTCATGATTCTCCAATATGTGCAAAACGGGAGGCACATTGCCTCCCGTTCCATTATCGCATTGGGATTGTTATCCCTCCTGCTCGTCCTTTTGAAGACCGTATTTCCTGAGGTACTTATCCACCCTGCCTGCAGAATCTATAAGTTTCTGCTTGCCGGTATAAAAAGGATGGCAAGCTGAACAGATATCGAATCTGTGATCGCCCCCTGTAGATTTTGTACGAACTTCGTTGCCACACGCGCAGGAGAATACAGCTTCCCCATACTTAGGATGTATGCCTTTTTTCATTACTTTTTCCTCCGTGCTGAAAATCGCCGTATACTACTCGTAATTCTGCATGTTGTCAAGGAACCTGCGGTTTGATTTGTGTTTTGACAGTTGTTTCTTTAAAGTTTCCATTGCATCAACCGGGCTCATCTCAACCAGAATTTTTCTCATTACCCAGACCCTGCTGATGGTTTCTTCATCCATAAGAAGGTCTTCCCGTCTTGTCCCCGACTTGGTGACATCTATTGCCGGATAGATTCTTCTGTCTGCAAGTCTTCTGTCCAGAACAATTTCACAGTTTCCCGTGCCTTTGAATTCTTCAAAGATAACCTCGTCCATTCTGCTGCCTGTATCAACCAGAGCAGTACCGATTATGGTGAGGCTTCCGCCTTCCACAATATTTCTTGCCGCGCCGAAAAACCTTTTCGGGCGCTGAAGAGCATTGGAATCCACACCACCGGAGAGAATTTTGCCGGAATGCGGTATAACCTGGTTGTTTGCTCTGGCCAGACGGGTAATACTGTCAAGAAGAATAACAACATCTTTCCCTGACTCCACAAGTCTCTTGGCCTTTTCAAGAACCATATCTGCAATGTGAACATGCCGCTTGGGAGGTTCATCAAATGTGGAGCTTACAACTTCACCCTGAACCCGGCGCTTCATGTCTGTTACTTCCTCAGGTCTCTCGTCTATAAGAAGAACTATCAGTGTAACTTCGGGATGGTTCTGTGTGATAGCGTTCGCGAGGTGCTGAAGAAGAACGGTTTTTCCAGCTCTTGGAGGGGAGACAATCAAAGCCCTCTGCCCTTTTCCAATGGGAACAAGCAGGTCCATTACCCTTCCGGAATACTCGTTGGCTGTTGTTTCAAGGGTGAATCTTTCTTCCGGGTAAAAAGGAGTAAGAGACTCAAATCTTCTTCTGGAGTTGATTTCCTCAGGACTGATTCCGTTGATTTTTTCAAGTCTTATCAGTGCGGCGTACTTCTCTCCATCTCTGGGTTTTCTGGCATGACCCGAGATGGAATCACCTGTTTTAAGGTTGAACCTCTTGATTTGACTTGGAGACACATAGATATCGTTCGGGCCAGGCAGATAGTTGCTGGCTGCGCTTCTGAGAAATCCGTACCCCTCGCTGAGTGTTTCAAGAACACCCTGCGCAAAACCCAGACCGTTTTTCTCTGCTTTTTTCTCGAGGATGGTTGTTATCAGGTCGGCTTTACGGATGTTCGTTACTCTGGTAATCCCTACCTCTTTTGCCATATCCTGAAGCTCTAATCTGGTTTTTGACTCCAGGTCTGTGGCTGTGGGACCCGAAATGATCCGTCGGCGCTTGTTGTAAGGTATTCTCTTCTGTCGGTTGTTTTTTTGCAATGAATATCACTCCAGGATGCTCCACCGACCCGGTGGAATTGTGGTAACAGGTAATTTTCTGTAATTCTTCTATATAGAACCCAAAAAGGAATTTTGATTTGATTTAGTATATCTTCCGGCACCCGCTAAAAATCATTAAACTGTACCCCTGTCGTCAAGTGCCGCACTGTTAACACCGAGCCTGCTGTGTATTGGCGTGTGTCTGTGAAGTATATTCACCGGGTTGTGTGGAAATGAACGAAGGGAACTGTGTTGCTTAGAGACAGAATTATGGGGAATGTACTTGTTGTCTTTTCGTTACTTATAGTTCTCTCCACGGCGGCCTCCCTCGCTGATACACTGCCGGATTTGTTTCTTGCCGGCTTCGTCCCTCTGACGGCCAGTGTTCTTATCGCTGTTTATCTGTTGAAGAAAGACGGCACCCCCCAGACAGGTGTGATTTTTGTTACAGCGGCACTGCTGAACTCCGCAGTACACTTGTGGGGAGGAGCAACAGGCCCTGCTGCGTTTCTGTACCCGCTGTTCTTTCTGTGGATGAAAAGAGATTCCATCGGTGGTCCGGTGCTTACAATTGCAGGGATGCTTGGGGCGGTGGAGTTTATTTCTCCCGTTGTTTCCGCCACTGGCATAAAAGCCGGAGGTTTTGAAATGAGTGCATTTCTCGGGGTGCTGGGGAGTGCTTTTGTTGCCGGCATTGTCCCTCTGATTTCAATGCTTGCTGTGGAGTACCTGAGGACAGATCCCCCCTGTGGATCGGTGTCTGCACAGGAAGCAGACAATTCTCTTCCTGCCGGTGAAGCTCAGTTCCCGGATGACATCGCCAGAGGCATGATCCCTATACTGAAGGCGGGAACAGGTGCACACGGTATCTACCTTTTTGTGGGGGAACGCAAAGAAGTGTGGACTCTGAACGAGTTTGTTACAGATTCGGGAGAGGTTTCCGTTCGTTACATGGTTGGTCCCGATGATCCTGTGGTTCAGTTGATAAACGAAAGCTCCCAGAGTGTAATTCATACAAGAGCAGACAAGCTGTCTGTCGGTGGGAGTTCCGGTCTGCCGTGGTATATCACAGAGGTGGATGTACCCTGGATAACAGTGGTCAAGTTCAGCCGGCAGGGAACACTGAGCGGGTTCATGGTTCTCGATTTTGATTCTGAAGAAAGCCGGAGACGCAGTTCTTCAATTCTTGTTGACTCTGTGTTTCTTCTTTCTCTTTCCTGGGAGATGGGCAGAGAGGAAAGTGACAACGGCTTTCTCGCCGTGTGTGAGGAGATGGAAGCCTCCCGGGATATAAAAGGGGCAGTGCACAAGCTCATCGGCCGTATTGTTGAATCTTTTCCCGGTACAACAGCTACCATTGCAATTGTAAACAGCAAAGACACACTTGCCATTTTTGAATCCAGAGGTCTGCTAAGTGAAGGAAGGGCGGGAAGAGAGTGCAGTATCGGCGACGGAGTGGCCGGAATGGCGATTTCCAGAGGGCAGCCTATCCGCAGACTTAAAATGGGAAATGTAAAGATCTTTGGAAAAGGTGATGATCCCCGAAGTACAGCAGGTTCCTGCTGCGCAGTTCCCCTTGAGAACAGCGGTGATGTTCTTGGTGTTCTTACTGTGGAGGGCATTCAGGAACAGCAGTTCTCTTCTGATGATCTGGCTGTATTCAAAGCGTACGCAACTGTATTCAGTCTTGCCGCAAACAGAAACCAGTTAAAACAATCGCTTCTTGAGTTGAAGGGAATAGACCGGCTTACTGGACTCCCTCTTCTTTCAACCTTTTACGGGCGGCTTGAAGATCTTATCAGAGGCGTAAGAAGCCGTGCTGTGAGTGTGGCGGTTCTTGCTGTGGATATCCATGATTTTTCCGGGTTCAATCGGGAGCTGGGATACACTGCCGGAGACAGGATTCTGGGGGAAGCCGCCCGAAGAATGCAGCGTGTTCTGGGAGACAAGGCGATTCTGGCCAGATACGGGCCGGACGGTTTTCTGATCTGTCTCTCCGGAGTGGACAGGGTTTCCGTAGAAGCATACGCAGCAAGAATCCACGAGGATTTTGCCCTGAACCCTCTTGAAGTCTCCCGGAGAAAAGTCAGTCTTCAGGTCTGTATTGGCGGAGCAGTTTCCCATGTGGACAGAATGATACTCAAACTGCCGGGAATTGCAGTGAAAGCTGTGGAGATGAATTCTTCACGGCCGGGTTCCACTGCCGTGACGGAAGTTGGCCAGTTCTATGACAAGGAACAATAGTTTTATGGCAGTGATTTTCAGAAGAGGATTTCTGATCCTCGTTAGCTTTCTTGTAGTGTACCTTAGTCATCAGCCTTCGTTAAAGCCGCCTCTGGAGTTATTTCCTCACCAGGACAAACTGTTCCACATGATAGAGTTCGGAGGCCTCGGGCTGGCTCTTGTTCTGAACAGGGATATTTTCGGGACAGAGCGTCCCCGTACATTTATGCTGGTCTCCGGAGCAATCTGGGCGGTTCTTGATGAGCTCCACCAGTCGTTCGTTCCAGGAAGAGACAGCTCCCTGCAGGATGTAGCAGCAGATGCAGCGGGTCTTGTAATTGCTGTACTGATATTCTTCAGGTTGTTTCAAAACAGAACACCGCACACAGACAGCCGGAAAACACAGGGCTGATACAGATAATCAGGCCGCACACATCTTGACAAACTTGTGCGGTGTGGTTAGTAATACCGTTCTGAAAAGATGTTTTGCACCCCGTATGGGGTGAGGGGGTCATGAGACGCAATGTATTCACGATTCCATTGTTACGGGAACCAACAGACGGAGTAACCAGGAGGAGGTTTCGGAGATGCTTAGAACGAGAACTTCAATGTTCTTTCTTGCGCTCCTGGCCATGATTCTGCTTGTAGCAGCTTGCGGACCCAGCGAAGAACAGCTTCGCGCAAGGGATACAGCAAGGGCAGCAGCGTTGGCCGCAGAGGCAAGAGCTATCAGTCTTGAGAACGAATTTGGCAATCTCAACGAGGAAATTCCTCAGCTGGAGGCACAGATTGTGCAGCTTCAGGCAGAGAAGGCAGAACTTCAGGCCGAGTACGAAGCTCTCGGCGGAACCGGAAGATAGGAAAGGGGTAAAGTATGCGTTACGCAATGATTATCGTACTGGTCCTCTTTGCATCACTTTCGTTCGCAAAGAGCTACACAGTCGAGGATCTTCAGGGCTACAACCGTGAAGATATCGAGGCAATGGGAGACAAGAACATCGAGCTCCAGATTGCTTACTGGGAGTGGGTAAAGAGCGAGGCAGATCCCGTAGTCGCAGACTGGGAATCTCAGGTTCTTCCTCTCCGCGCAGAGAGAGATGCTCTCCAGGCTGAAGTTAACCAGCTCAACCAGGACATCAGCTGGCTTCGCGGTGAGATCGACAGACTTCGCAACAGTGGTGTGAATCACACCATCGTAGAGGGTGAAAGTCTCTGGCTTATCGCCAGTTACCACTACTACTTCGGAGACGGCTCCGAGTGGCCGCGCATCTACGAGCGCAACAGTGCCATTATCAGTGATCCCAACCTTATTTACGCCGGTGATACCATTGTGGTACCAGTACCCATGGCAAGTTCCTACACCGTTGTAGGCGGCGACTATCTCGGCAAAATTGCAGGTTACGGTATTGTTTACAACAACAGAGGCGAATGGCCTCAGCTTTACGAGGGTAACCGTGATAAGATAAACGATCCCAACCTTATCTATCCCGGCCAGATGCTCTCTATCCCTCGCGGCGGAGTTCGCGGCGGACGCCAGTAACAGGTAGTTTACGGATCTGATAGAATCTCCCTGCCCATCCGGGTAGGGAGATTCTTTATATTTGTCAGGTATGAAAAAGCCAGACAGCAGAAGAATTCCAGTTTCACCGGAAGATGCGGCGAAGATTCTCGGCCCCGGCGACGGGAACCTGAGAGAGATATGCCGTGTGCTGGGTGTGGCGGCTGTTTACCGTGATGCAAGTCTGGTATTCACTGGTGAAAGACCGGCTCTTGACAGGGCTCAGGCTGTAACAGAGAGGCTTATCGCAGAAATACAGATAACGGGCTGTGTATCGAAAAGCGCCCTGCACAAAGCTCTTGAATTTCCTGATATGAAGGCAGCCGGGTTGATGTACACAGTACCCGGCAGGTCGGGAAGTATAATTCCGAGAACTCCCGGGCAGGAGAACTACATGCGTTCTGTGATGCACAACGAACTTGTATTTTCCATCGGTCCAGCCGGAACCGGGAAAACATTTCTTGCTGTTGCAGCTGCGGTAAGCGCCCTGCAGGATAACCGGGTAGAGAGGATTATTCTTACAAGACCTGCCGTAGAGGCAGGGGAAAATCTGGGTTTTCTCCCCGGGGATATGCAGCAGAAGATTGATCCCTACCTTCGCCCGGTTTACGACGCTCTGAACGACACCCTTACTGTACCGAAAGTACAGAGGTACCTGGACAACGGGACAATAGAAGTTGCCCCTCTGGCATACATGCGGGGAAGAACTCTGAACAATGCTTTTATTATTCTTGACGAAGCACAGAACACCACTCTTACCCAGTTGAAGATGTTTCTCACAAGAATGGGATATGGTTCCAGAATGGTGATAACGGGAGATGTAACCCAGATAGATCTGAAACCTTCCACGGCTTCAGGGCTTGTTCGCGTTGCTAAAATACTGAAACAGATCCCGGGAATAGGATTCGTATATCTTGACCACAGCGATGTTCTGAGACATCCGCTGGTGCAGAGGGTTATAGAGGCATTCGGACGGAAGGAAGAACAGTGAGTGTGCTGAACAGGAGTATTTCTTTGCGTCTGCTGTCCGGTGTTGTTTTTTCTGTTCTTCTTCTCGCCGGGTTTTACTTTGGTTTCGGTTCCACAGAATCTTACCCGGACAGGAATTTTGTCATAGGTGAACCTGTTCCTGAAGGTATCGTCGCTGCCCACGATTTCAGTGTTCCCTTCAGCAGAGAAGAACTGGAGGAAATGGCAGCTGAGGCCGAGGCTTCGGTACCCGTTTACCTTACGCGGAACGCTGGGATTGGACAGGATTCCGCGGAGCAGATACAGGCTCTTATCTCTCTTGCCACAGAGAACACTGAACTTGCCCGGTACTTCGGGCAGCGCGTAAGCAGTCTGTATTCAACAGGAATTGTAGACATAGATGCGCTGCGGCTGGTTTACACAGGAGACCGGGTTGTTGTGGACAACGGTTTGGCTGAGAGTATTTCAGAATTGTTTACCCTTGCAGAAGCCAGGGACGGCATAAGGCTGGATCTGGAGAGGCGGGGGGTTCTTCAGGAAAAAATTCCGGTTATTCTTGATATGATAGTACCAGACCTCGAACTGGATATGGAAAGCAGAAATGCCGCGGTTCTGCAGTTTGTTGCAGATCTTCCAGAGACAAAAAGAGAATTTTACACAGGAGAGGAAATTCTGCCGCCGGGTGGTCTTTTTACACAGGAGATCAGCCGTTACTGGAGTGCGATGGTTCTTTCTCCAGTTGAAAATCAGGGGCTGGTGAAATACAACATCGCCAGAACCGCAATGGCCACACTTCTCATCCTGCTGGGTTTTGTGTTCGTGTGGCATCAGCAGAGTTCTTTTTCAATTCCAGACCTTTTTCTTCTTTTTACTATCTGGGGGCTCACCATGGGCCTCACAATTATTCTGTTCAGGTCCGGTGTGGCGGAGTTGTCTGTTTTTTCATTTACCATGCTGGGAGCCAGTCTTACTTCTGTGTTCTTTGACAGTCGCCTCCGAAACAGAACAGTAAACAATGCCTGGTTTCTGGCTGCTGTTTTTGCCGCAATGTTTGCTCTTGTGTCTCCGCGCCCTATGGCAGCATTTTTCATGGCTTTTATCCCTTCGTGTATGGTTTCTTCTGCCATCAAAGACCTCGACGAACGGGCGACTACAGTTGCAATGCTGCTGGGCACCGTGTCTTCAATTGTTGTTTACTGGCTTCTGGCTACTGCCGGCAGCCAGGGCAGCATGCCGTTCAACTCTGTTGTATGGATTGCTCTAATCAGTTTTCCCGTTGCAATAACCGGTACGGTAAAGGTTATAAGCCACCCCTTTGAGCTGCTGTTCAGAGTTGCAACAGCCAGAACCTACGAAAGACTTGGTAACGACAACCATCCTCTTCGCGTTCTTCTAAGTAATGAAGCGCATGGAACATACAAGCATTCCATACTGGTTGGAGAACTGGCAGCCGGTGCGGCACAGGAACTCGGGGCAGACGAAAACCTTGCCCGCCTCGGCGGAGTGTTCCACGACATAGGCAAACTGGTTAACCCCGAGATGTTCATAGAGAATATCAGCAACCCTGACAAGAACAATCCGCACAATCTTATGCCTCCGGCAGAGAGCGCAAGGATCATTATCAACCATGTGAGCAACGGAGTTGAACTTGCAAAGAAATACCACCTTCCAGGAGACATCAGAGATATCATAGAACAGCATCACGGAGATACAGCAGCAAAGTCTTTCCTGGATAAAGCCAGAAGAGAGACTCCACCGGGAGTGGAGCTGGATGAGTCCATCTTTCACTACAAGGGTCCGAAACCGCAGTCTGTTGAAGCTGCCCTGGTTATGCTTGCCGATTCGGTCTCCTCTGGAGTTAGAGGCCTGGGAAACACCGCTACTGACCAGCAGAAAGCAGAAATGGTTTCCAGAATTATCCGTGAGAAAACTGATGAGTGTCAATTTGATCAATGCAGGCTTACTGTTTCAATGAGAACCAGAGCAGCACATGTGTTTATGGATGTGTTCAGCCAGAACAACTATGAAAGGGTGAAAAACTTTCCCCATGGAATCTGATACAGTTCAAGATGCTCCAAATTCAAGTACCCCGAGTCCCATTGTAAGCATTGTTCTTCAGAATCCTGCACCAGAACTGCAGCTGCTGGATACAGTGGTGCAGAAAACTGTAACCGGTTCAGTGGAGTTCGTTGTCTGTGATCCTGGAGTAATGCGTTTTCTCAACTACAACTGGCGCAGGATCAACAAACCCACAGATGTGCTTACTTTTGACCTTTCTGTTCCCGGGGATACACTGCCCCAGGGAGTGATTTACATAGACGGGAGGATGGCTCCTCCCCTGGAAGAGGTACTGGAAAGAGTGTACCATGGATTGCTGCATCTTCAGGGTTACACACACAACACAGAGGAGGAAACCACACAGATGAACCGACTCACCGTTGAACTTGTGAAAAAGGGAATGAAGGCGGTGCAAAGTATATGAACCTCACAGGAGAACTGGCTCTTCTAGCTGCGGGATTGCTTTGTACTGCAGTTGCCAACGGTTCAAGAACTGCTGTTCCCGAGCTGGTAAACGACAAGGGAAGAGATCCTTCCGACCGCCGGAGTGAAGCCGCAACCAGACTGAGAACCATATGGCTGGCGAGAGTTGCAGGTCTTCTTCTTATCGGCGGCAGTTCGGTTCTTGTTTCTGCACACCTGGATTATCCCAGATGGGCTTCAGTCGCAGTTTTTGCTCTGATTGCATTTGTTCTTTCGGAGGTTGTTCCGCCTGTGTTTGTACAGCACCTTCCCGAGGGGAAGGCAAAGAGGATATTTACAATTCCCATGGCCGTTCTCGGTTTTTTCTTCCGCCTTCCGGCAAGATTGCTGCTTGGCAGAGAAGACAACGCCACAGACGACTGGGCATACACACCTCCCGATACCCTGTGGCTTGAGCAGCGCCGGGAAAAAGGTGATCAGGAAGAACTGGAAAAAGAGCAGGAACTTGTGGATTCCATACTGGAATTCTCCGACAAGATAGTTCGGGAGGTCATGGTTCCCAGGATCGATATGGACAGCATTGAACTGTGTGACGACATTGGCTCAATAGTTGCCCAGGTGAAGAAAGCCGGACATTCCAGAATACCGGTCTACAGAAAAATAATAGATGATATTGCAGGAGTGCTTTATGCAAAGGACCTCCTTGGGGTTCCCATAGATGCCAAAGAAGGAGAATTCAAAGTAGAGGACCTTATCAGAGAGGCCTACTTTGTTCCTGAATTCAAGAGGATCGATGAACTGTTTGCAGAGTTCCAGACAAACAGAATTCACATGGCTGTGGTGGTTGACGAGTACGGAGGAACCGCCGGTATTGTCACAATGGAAGACATTGTGGAGGAGGTGTTCGGGGAGATAAGGGATGAGTTCGACTCTGAACCGCCAATGGTAAGGTCCCTTGGAAAGAACTCGTACAGAGTAGATGCCAGGCTTCCCATAGATGAATTGAACGATCTTCTCGGAACCGAGTTTGAGGAAGAGGAGAACTACGAGTCGGTTGGAGGTCTTGTTTATCATCAGCTGGGTCACATTCCCGAGGCAGGTGAATCTCAGGAGGTGGACAACTGGACATTTACCGTTGAAAAAGTCAGCGGGCAGAGAATTCTGTTTGTAAAAGTAAGCCCCGGCCTATCGGAGGCCGATTGAGGGTTTCCACCAACGCTTTTGTCCTGAGACGAATCAGATGGAGCGATTCCTCTCTGATCCTTACCCTGTATTCTCTGGATTTCGGCAGGATATCTGCAGTTGTACGGGGGGCTCTCCGTCCGGGTAGCAGGTTTCTGGGCAGAATAGAGTTGTTCAGCCAGGGTGAGTTTCAGCTGATAAGACGCGAGGGCAGGGAGCTGGATACGGCCATTGAGGCCAGTGTTATCTCTCACGGCAGGCTTCTCAGAACAAATTTCAGAGCTTTCGCGGGAGCCGGTCTTTTTGCAGACTGGCTTCTGTGTGTTGTCAGCCACGGGAACGAGCCTTCCGGGCCTGTTTACCGTCTTCTGGAACAGGTATTTGCTCTTCTTGAAGCGGGCTCCAGCCCCTGGCCGGTGGTCTGTGGCGGAGTGATAAGACTTCTTCAGCTTTCCGGTCTGGGATTTTCGGCGGATACATGTGCGGCATGCGGGGCACGGATACAGGGCCAGGCTTTCTGGTCTCATTCCAGCGGCGGTGTTCTGTGTGGAAACTGCGGAGAATCCGGTTTTCCAGTGAAATCGGGACTGATCAGTTTTTTGTCAAAAGCAGGGAATTCATCTCTGGAGTCTGTTGCCCGGGTCAGTCTGTGGCCGGGAGGTTATATTCAGTGTCATTCGCTACTCAAAGAATATGCACAGGTTCATCTTGAGCACCGGCTTTTGTTGAGGTCGGAAAAAGTTATGAAGGAGATGCTAAATGCAGGCCAGTAACGACCTGATGAAGAAGATAATTTCTCTCTCCAAGAGACTGGGATTTGTTTATCAGTCCGGAGAAATACACGGAGGGCTGCAGGCGGCGTGGGATTACGGTCCCCTGGGTGTGGAGCTTAAAAGGAATATCACAGAGTTGTGGTGGCACGAAATGGTCAGGTCAAGGGGAGATATTGTAGGGATGGATACTGCAATCATCACACACCCTGACGTGTGGAAGTCTTCCGGTCACCTCAAGAATTTTCATGATCCTCTTGTTGACTGCAGGAAGTGTCACAGCAGATTCCGCCTGGATCATATTGAAGGCACCGTATGCCCCAACTGCGGTGGAGAGCTCACGGAACCCCGTAATTTCGGGCTGATGTTCAAGACCTTCATGGGCCCTCTGGAAGATGACAGTGCCGTTGTTTACCTCCGCCCTGAAACCTGCCAGCCTATTTTTGCCCAGTTTCAGAACATTGTTACCTCAACCAGAATGAGTCTTCCATTTGGAATAGCCCAGACAGGCAAGGCTTTCAGAAATGAGATAACAGTGCGGAATTTCATATTCCGCAGCCGTGAGTTCGAGCAGATGGAGATGGAGTACTTCTGTCATCCGGACCAGATGGAAAAGTGGTACACCTACTGGGTACAGAAGCGATTTGACTGGTACACCGATGTGCTTGGCATCAACAAAGAAAATCTCAGGCTGAGACCCCATGCGGAAGAGGAACTTGCGCACTACGCATCAGCCTGTACTGATATTGAATACAGGTTCCCTTTTGCGGGAGGAGACGGTTACGGAGAGCTTGAAGGCATTGCAAGCAGAACCGATTACGATCTCACCGCCCAGATGGAAGGCAGCGGGAAAGACCTTAAGATTCTGGACAAAGAAACAGGTAAAAAAATAACACCCTTCGTTATTGAAACTTCAGGAGGAGTGGGCAGAACATTCCTCATGGTTCTTCTGGATGCTTACCGCGAGGAAGAGATAGACGGAAAGGTCAGAGTTGTCCTCGGGCTGGACAGAAAGCTTGCTCCTGTAAAGGCCGCAGTTCTTCCTCTTTCCAAAAAGCTATCTGAGCAGGCCCGGAAAGTTGAAGAACTCCTTCGCCCTCACTGGCCGGTTCTGTTTGATGTAACCGGTTCAATAGGAAAGAGATACAGAAGAAATGATGAGATAGGAACACCCTACTGTATAACCTTTGACTTCGACAGTCTTGAAGACAACAAGGTTACTATCCGTGACAGAGACAGTCTGGAACAGATCAGGGTAGATATAGACAGCATTGTTGAGGTTATGTCCCGTTTGATGACCTCCGGTTGGGAAAGGCAGGGGCAGAATTAATGGCACTTGCAAAGAGATACAAGGCAAAAGAAGCAGAGCCCAGGCTTCAGCAGCAGTGGGCTGAAACCGGTATTTACAGTTTCAATCCCGATTCAGGCAGGGAAGTTTACTCTATCGATACCCCGCCTCCAACTGTGAGCGGAATGATCCACATGGGACACATCTTCAGTTACGTACAGGCCGAGGTTATGGCCAGGTACCAGAGGATGACCGGCAAAGAGGTTTTCTACCCGTTCTGCTTTGATGACAACGGTCTTCCAAGTGAGCGGTTCACAGAGAAGGTCAAGAAGGTAAAAGCACAGGACATGACCAGAGGCGAGTTTGTAAAACTGTGCCTGGAAGTGGCGAAAGATGCGGAAAAACAGTTCCGTGAACTGTGGAACAGCTTCGGTTTCAGCTGTGACTGGTCACTGATGTACACCACAATAGATCCGTGGGTACAGCGGGTAAGTCAGCGGTCTTTCCTTGACCTTGTAAAAAAAGACAGGGTATACAGAAAGGAAGCTCCTACTCTGTGGTGCCCTGAATGTCAGACTGCAGTTGCCCAGGCTGAGTCGGAAGACAAAGAGTTTCCCAGCCACTTTCACGACCTGGAATTCAGGCTGGCAGACGGCAGCGGAGTTGTTCCCATTGCCACCACCCGCCCCGAACTTATTCCCGCGTGTGTTGCGGTTTTTGTTCACCCTGACGACAAACGCTGGAAACACCTTGTGGGGCAAAAGGTTGAGGTGCCTCTGTACAACAGGGAAGTAACGATACTTGCCGATGAGAAAGTAGACATTGAAAAAGGTTCCGGTGCCGTTATGTGCTGCACCTTCGGTGATACTACAGATATTGAATGGTGGGGGGAACACAACCTTGACCTCCGCATAATTCTCGACAACCGCGGGCACATGAACGACACCACCGGTTTCCTTGAGGGAATGTACTGGAAGAAGGCCCGCAGGGTAATAGTTGAGAAACTTGACGAACAGGGTTATCGCAAAGGCGGGGAAGATATTACCCATGCTGTGAATGTTCATGAGCGGTGCGGCACTCCCCTGGAGTACCTTGTTAACCGTCAGTGGTTCATCAAAATCCTTGATATGAAGCAGCAGCTTCTGGACAAGGGCAGTGAGGTAAACTGGTACCCGGCCCACTTCAAAGTGCGGTACGATCACTGGGTAGAGAACCTCAAGTGGGACTGGTGTATATCCAGACAGCGTTTCTACGGTGTGCCTTTCCCTGTGTGGTTCTGCAGTGAATGCGGTGCTCCAGTTTTTGCAGATGAAGAAAATCTTCCTGTTGACCCGCTTGTGGATTCTCCCGGAAAGCCGTGTCCCGTATGCGGAGGTACCGAATTTACTCCTGAGAGTGATGTAATGGACACCTGGGCAACCAGTTCCCTTACACCTCAGATAAACATGAAGTGGGGCGAGGAAGACCAGAGAAACAATGTGTTCCCAATGGCCCTGCGGCCTCAGGCTCACGACATCATCAGAACATGGGCCTTCTATACCATTGCCAAAGCCCTGCTTCACGAAGACACTGTTCCGTGGCGGGATGTAATGATTTCCGGTCACTCTCTTAACACCGATCGTCAGAAGATGTCCAAGAGCAAGGGCAATGTCGCAGGTGACCCCGTCGCCGCTCTGCAGCAGTTTTCCGCCGACGAGCTTCGTTACTGGGCCTGTTCGTCAAAACTTGGAACCGATGTGGTTTTCAGCAAGGATGTTCTTGGCGAAGGCCGCAGGCTTGTAACGAAACTGTGGAACGCAACCAGGTTTGCCGAGGGCAGGCTGGAAGGATATGACCCGGCGCGAAAGGTTGAGCTGCACCCGTTTGACCGCTGGCTTCTAAGCCGTCTTACTGAAACTGTGCAGAAGGCAACTGCCGGAATGCAGCAGTACGAGTACTCTGTGTGTATGCGAGAGGCTGAAACTTTCTTCTGGAAAGCTCTGTGCGATAACTATCTTGAAATTGCCAAAGGCAGGCTGTACGGAGAGGACCCGGATGCCAGAGCAGCAGCGCAGTACACCCTCTACACCGCTTTGTACGGCATCCTGAGGCTGTTTGCCCCTATCATGGTTCATATCACGGAAGAGCTTTATCTGGAGATCTTCAAACCCCTTGAGAACCATGAAAGCATCCACATTGCTCCCTGGCCGCAGGAGAACTTCATGGACGCAGAGGCACTGAATCTGGGGAACAGAGCCCTTGTTGTGATAGAAGAAGCCCGCCGCTGGAAGAGCGAAAACAATCTGAGTATGGCAACGCCCATGGATTCAATCGACGCTCCTGAAGAGCTGAAGCCGTTTGAATCCGATCTTCTGTCGGTAACCAGAGCGGAGAAGATCAGTTATCTTGAAGGGTCTTCCTGAGCAGTGATTTAATAAGCTCTCTCAGCTCAGAGTCCATAGCTTCAGCAGGTATCGTGATGTTCAGAGAAACACCGCTTGCAAGTTCATCTATGCCTGGTGCCGGTTCGTCTGACACAAAGGGAAGAGCCGTTTGCGGAACAGGAGCAGGCTCTTTCTCTGCAGGTGCAGGAACAGCAGGAGCTTCTTCTCCCTTCTCTGCAGCCGTTGCCTGGAGGTCGGCCAGGTCGAGAAGAACCTGAAGAGTCATTACCATGTAAGCCGATTCAGTATCTGAAACGCCTGTTTCCTTCTTGAAAAAAGCCATAAGAACTTTGCTGTCTGTTGACTGCTGTTCAGACTGGTACTGAAAAACTTTCAGGTATGCCTTGTGTATGGCTGGAGAGAGAACAGACTTGAACTGCCCGTCGGAAACCTCCTTCACAGCATTCCACTGATCTGTTGGAGAGAGGTTGTTGTCTATGAACCCCAGAAAGAAAAGCAGTTCGAGAAGCTTTACATCAGGCTGTCTCCGAAAGCCTATCGAAGCAAGGTAGTCTGTTGTTATCTTGTCGGGTTTATCGTGGGTTCTAATGTTTCGGAACAGAAGCTCTATAGATCCCGGGTCGCGTACAGCCGGAAATGTTATCATTGTTTCTCCCATGGTTTATGACAGAACAAGATATTCATTTACGGAGGAAAAAAAAAGAGGAAGGGGCAGAAGCCCCCTCCTCCACAGGTAACAGTTGTATTCCTTAGAAACTGGTCTTGATCGCTCCCCAGCTTGAACGGGCAAGAGAAGTTATACTGAATGAAACCTCTGTGAGATGATAGACACTCGAGCCGTCACGGTATGACCAGTACAGATTACCGTTTGGTGCATAGGTGAGGCCGTATGAGCCAGCAATACCGGATACAGGGCACGGTGTCGAACCCAGGTAAACCATGTTGGTACCATCCCAGCGGTAGAAGTAGAAGTTGTATGTATTGTAAGTGGTAACCGCTACGCCAAGGTCGCCTTCATACGGGAACACGGCAAGGCCGCTTGGCTGTGTGGGAACTTCGGGAATGGCAACGTTAACCTGAGCGCCGCCTGGCTGGAATATCCAGAGACCGCCGCCATCGGCGTTGGTGCACCAGTAATCTGTTCCGTCAAAGTCCATGCCTCTGGCCTGGTTACCGTTGGGGGCACTCACTGTGGCCCAGGAAGTTCCGGAGTCTTCGGTGTAGTACAGATCCGAATCAGTCCAGTCATTAGTGTAGCAAACCGGAGTGGTGATCTCGTCGTTCCACGCTAAACCAAAACAGTTTGTGTTGGCTGCATCCAGGGGAATGCTGGTTGCAGGAGTTCCTGTGCTGCCGTTGTAGGTCTGCAGTTTCATACCGGTTCTGTCTGAGCCCAGAATATAGTCATCTACAGCATTAAGCCCGAGAACCTGCTGTGACTGTGCCCAGTCATTTTCCAGAGTAAGAGAAATGGCATCGCTGCCGGGAGTGTAAGAACCTATGCTTGTGTCGGTGCATCCGTCATCATTTGCAAAGGCCATGGTGGCTGCTACCAGAAGGAAAACAAGATACTTCATCGTAAACCTTTCATTTTTGTGCCAGTGTATTCCGGCAGCTTAACAAACTATACATTCTTTCAATCGTTGTCAAACTCAATGTAAAAGATTAAATTAGAAATTCAGAAACTGCTCTTAATTGACCCCCAGCTTGAACGGGAAAGAGAAGTAATACTGAACGAAAACTCTGTCAGATGGTAAGCATCAGAGACATCCTTATAGCTCCAGTAGATGTTTCCGTTGAAGTCCATTCCCCGGCCACTTGTGCCTGCAGGATTTGTGAAGGTTGTCCATGTTGAGCCGAAGTTGTCTGTAAAGAACAGGCTGGAGACGATCCAATCGTTGGTGTAGCAGGTATCGTTTGTTGCGTCATTGTCTGCAATGCCGAGAGAGACGATAATCAACACAAGGGAAAGGTATTTCACAGGGATACTCCTTAAAGGAGCTGAAACATATCAGCTTGTGTATTATCATTGGTACGGTGGATGTCAAACCAGACAGTGCTGCTGGAAGAAGAAGGGAGTATAGGTGAAGAGGGACTTAAGAATTATACCGGTGTTCGCATTGATGCTGTTAAGCTCAGCATCCTCTGCGGAGGATCAGGCCTGGTTCCGCCTGATCGGTTTTTCTGAAGATGGATCATACGCTGCGTGGGAGATGGGCGGCATACAGGACGGCAGTGGTTTTCAGTGGGTGGAGATGGAAGTAATTGATACGGAAACCTCAATTCGCCTGGATGGTCTGGAAAAGGTATGGAATCAGTATGTTGATGAACTTCCCGGGGAAGCAGAAATAGCCTCTGCAGAAAAAGATATTCTAAAGTTGTGCAGGGAATGGGGTATCAGAAGTGATACCTGCCAGCCTCCGCTTGTTTACCATCCGGTAACAGATCTGAGTGCAGATGGAGACAGTGTTGCTTTCTGCATGGAAGTTTATTCACCCAGGGGGAACAGCGGAGAAATTCTGCTTGTGCTGGAAACAGAGCCAGCGGAAATAG
>JAGGYZ010000171.1 GCA_021162285.1 Candidatus Fermentibacteraceae bacterium | reverse complement strand
GGTCTGTATTGTATGTAGTATTCCCTCAAAGCTGAAAGCATGTGTTCTGAAAACAGAGAAATTCTGTCTTTTTTGCCTTTTGAGCCCTGAATAACAACAACCATTCTTTTTGAATCAATATCGGTAATATGAAGGTTGATCAATTCGCTGCGTCTCAAGCCGGCGGAATAAATCATCATCAAAATACATCGGTGTTTTGTATTATTACAGGAGTCGAAAATCTTACTAATTTCCTGCTTTGCGAGAACTTTAGGCAGCTTGTGCTCTTTCCTTGGACGATGAAGAATGAAGTATTGCCTGTCTCTTCCAAGTATTTTTTCGTAATAGAACTTTATAGCGTTAATTCTCTGGTTCTGCTGACTGACGGATATGTGATATTCCTCTACCAAGTGAAGGAGGTAGTTATTAATACGGTCAGTTGAAATGCAATCAAGTTCAGACTCGTTAAAGAAGCGTACGAAATCAGCAAAATAGCTGAGATAAACTTTTACGGTATTCGCACTGTATTGCTTCTGTATCAACCTGTTCCTGTACTTCACCAGAGCTGGTTGGTTCACAGAATGAGTCACTACTATTTACTTCCATTCAGTTTAATCAATTGGTATCAAACTTAGGTATACCACTGATATGTGTCAAGGGGTGACCAGTGTAATGGATGTCCCCTGACACTTGTTACAGAGTGCCTTATTGACTCGACACGGTAAATCCAGATATTACAATCGTAATATTGTGTTTGTATCACTGTTTGAAAAAGGAACTGATAATGAAAATTAGTATTGTGCTGCCCATGATTGTGATTTTGTCTAGTGCCGCGCTGTCCCAGACTGTGGTAAGCGGCAGTCAGTCCGGAGTCTGGACAGCAGCAGGATCTCCGTACCAGGTGACTGGAGAGATAGTTATACCTTCAGGACAGACCCTTGAAATACAGCCTGGTGTTGAAGTCAACTTCCAGGGATACTACAAGTTTACAGTTAACGGGCAACTGAACGCACACGGCACGGAAGCAGACAGTGTTTTCTTCACCACGGATAACCAGGCAACTGGCTGGGGCGGAATAAGAGTTGAATCAGATGACACAGCCCTGTTGTCTTTCTGCCGCATAGAGTATGGAAAAACATCAGGCTCTTATCCCGACATACACGGCGGCGGGCTGGCTCTGCTTACATCCAATGCCACAGTTTCAAACTGCACATTCGCAGACAACGATGCCACCGGTGAAGACAACGGCATGGGCGGAGCGGTGTACGCATACAACACTGATGGAACAACCTTCACAAACTGTGTTTTCTTAAGGAATCACGCATACGGTGAAGGCGGTGCCATCAAATTCACAGGAGACCTTAACACAGAGATAACAGGGTGTGAGTTTATCGAAAACAACTGCCTCTACGGAGGCGGAGCTATTTCATGCTACATGGTTTCTGCTACAAAGATGACTTACTGCCTGTTTGCCGGTAACTACACCTCTTACTCTAACGGTGGTGTGCTGAACACTCTTGGCGGAGGAAACACCGTGTACTTCATCAACTGCACACTATCGGATAACTACGCTTCAGCAGGAGACGGCGGGGCAGTGTGCCTGGCCTACGCCACAGGTTACTTCGTAAACACAATAGTTTACGATAACCAGGGTATGTACAGCGATGATCTTTATCTGGATTTTGACGGAAACGCAGAGGTTTACTACTGCGATCTTCCTGTACCATCAGGAGCAACTGGAACAAACAACTTTCTTGAAGACCCTCAGTACACGGACCCTGCCGGTTACGACTACAGTCTGCTTGCCACTTCCGCATGCATAGACACAGGTACGGCACTGTTCGTACTGTACGGAGATACTCTGGTAAACATGACACCCGGCCAGTATTTCGGGACCGCTCCGGATGTGGGAGCCTTTGAATACGATGATGGAAGCGGTATCAGTGAGTCGGGAACCGTTCCTGAAACAGGGCTGACTGTAAACCAGGTTTATCCAAACCCATTCAGCTCCACTGCAACCATCAGCTACGAGCTGTTCGAAGACAGTTTCGTGTCTGTCAGGGTTTACGACCTGTCCGGCAGAGAAGTGGCAGTACTTGCATCAGGAATTGAATCAACAGGCAGTAGATCTGTTGTGTGGGACGGAACAGAGAGCAGTGGGCAGATGGCACCTACGGGAACCTACATGATAAGAGTTGAAACCGGTCGCGGCTCTGAAACTGTAAAAGCTGTGGTACTTCGTTAATTCACATCGCCAAGATAAACCGGGTGGTTCAGTGGAATTCCGTGAGACAGAAGTTTCTTCAACTGCGACGGATAGAGACTGTATTCATGCAGTCTGTTCAGAGGGAGCCACTCCACACCGGTCTGCCAGGCGTCAGCTTCAGCTCCTTTAGCAGGTTGTGTGTTTCCCTTGATTGAGCATTGAAACATGAACTCCACCTGATGGGCGCCGTTGTCTTCTTCTGCAAACTCATGGTTCATGGATATGTAGTCCCTTACAAAAACAATGTCACCCACTTCTATTTCAATTGAAGCTTCTTCCATGCACTCACGCTTCAGAGCCTCCACAAGTGTTTCACCATGATTCTGACCGCCTCCAGGAAGAAGGAACCAGGCAGCCCCGGCTGTAACATTCTTTATTGCCAGAAGCTTTCCGTCTGTGATAATTATTGCCTTTGCGGAGTTTCTTAGTGTTTTCAATGCCTACTCCTCCTCAAACAGATCGGGAGTACCACCTTCAAACTTCTTTAGAATATTGCTCATACGGCTTTTCAGGGCCTCTGTTTCCGCATTTATTTCCTCCAGTGTCTTCTTTGGAACTGGAGGCTCTTCCGGTTTCGCTTTTTCTTCAGACTCGGGTTCGGGTTCTTCTGCCTGTTCCACTTCATCTACCAGTTCAACTGCCTTCAACGAGGAAATCACTTTCTTTCCGCACAGTTGAACACCTCTTGCCTTCACACCCTTTACCATCACATCTGTAAGCAGAGTTTCGCCTTTTCTGGTCTTCATGTTCTTTCTGCGTTCAAACCAGTAATCAAGAACAACATTGTCCCTGTCAAGGAATACCAGTATTTCGCTGTTTTCGGGAACAAACGAATACTCCCTTTCAAGGATGTAACCGCCGATCGCAAACCGCTTCACATAGGCAGTTCTGTTTTTTCTGTCGCGGTATACACAGGCAAAAACCTTGTCTTTGCTGCTGGGTCCGCACCACAGAACCTTACCGGTTATCATAAACTTCTCCTGCATGGGTATTACCCTGTATGTGCCGTCTGCAAGGAAATACAGAATTCTGTCCAGCTCGGACACATTCCAGCTTTTCTCTCCCTTTACCGATGTACCTATAAAGCCTGTTTCCGGCTGGTAGCCCAGTTTCAGATTTGCTATTGCCACCTCCCTCTTGTCGATACCGGAGAATGTTTCAATGGAGGTTCTTCTGGGAAACTGTTTTCCATATCTGTTTAAAAGCTCCTGAAGAACACCCACAGCATAGTCGGTGAGGTGTTTCAGCTTCTTCCTGGCAGCTCTCATCTTTGTCTTTATGTCGCCTATTTCTTTTCTGTAGGCTTCTATATCAAATCTGCTGATTCTTCGGATCTTCAGTGCCAGAAGGCGGTCTATATCTTCGATTGTAACTTCTCTTTTGTAGTCCTCAAGAAAAGGAACGAGGCTGCTGGAAACGGTAGTTCTGACATCGTCAAGAGTGGCACACTCTTCAATTGCTTTGTAAAGCCTGTTTTCAATAAAGATCTGCTCAAGAGTCATCCAGTGAAGACGATCCTGAAGACCTGAGATCTCAAGTTCCAACTCCCGTTTCAGCAGATTCTTCAGCAAATTGGCGGAGTACTCTACAAGACCTGAAACTGTAGTTTCAACCGGTCTTCCATCCTTGATAACAACCATGTTTGCTGTGTGTGCAATCTCGCAGTCGGTGTTTGTAAACAGCCTCTGTATAGTCTCGTCTGCCGAGATACCCCTGGCAACCGTAATCTCTATTTCAGCCCGGTCTGTGGAGTAATCATCGATACTTGATATCTTCAGCCGTCCCTTCCGGGTGGCTCCTTCTATCGATGCGATCATAGATTCCGTAGTGGTTCCAAACGGTATCTGTGTAATGGCTACCTTCTTGTTTCCACGTCGCTCTATTCTTGCACGGCACTTTACCTTGCCGCATCCGTCTTCGTAGGCGGACACATCAACAGCTCCGCCCTGAATAAAATCGGGAAACAGCTGAAATTCTTCACCACGAAGTGAGGCGATCTGGGCATTCAACACCTCGTTGAAATTGTGAGGGAGAATTTTTGTTGACATGCCAACGGCGATTCCCTCGGCACCGAGCAGAAGAACAACCGGAACTTTCACAGGCAGCACAACAGGTTCTCTGTTTCTGCCGTCGTAGCTTACTCCGAAATCGGTTGTATCGTTGTTAAACAGAATATCCCGGGCCATCTGAGTGAGACGGCATTCAATGTACCTGGGGGCTGAAGCTTCATCTCCGGTGAGAACATTACCAAAGTTACCCTGTCTGTCTATAAAGAAGTTTCTATTGGCAAGGGAAACAAGCGCCGCGCCGATGGACTGATCTCCGTGGGGATGGTAACGCATTGTATGGCCTATAACATTTGCAACCTTGTTGAACCTTCCGTCATCCATTTCAGACATGGACCACAGTATTCTTCTCTGAACAGGCTTGAGACCATCGGCAGCATCTGGAATAGCCCTTTCCTTTATCACGTAGGAGGCAAAGTCAAGAAAGTTGTTCTCGTAGAGTTTCCTGAGGCCGGTCATCGCAGGTTCTCCATGATGTACTGCCTTCTTGCGGGAGTATTCTTACCCATAAAAAAGCCCAGCATATCGGGAATATCTCCGATTCTGTCTATTCCAACCTTTTCAAGCCTTATGTCCGGTCCTATGAACTGACCGAATTCTTTAGGGCTTATCTCTCCCAGACCTTTGAACCTGGTAACCTCAGCCTTTTTCCCCAGTTTCGCCTCAGCTGCTGCTTTTTCTTTCTCGCTGTAGCAGTAAATTGTCTGCTTCTTGTTCCTGACCCTGAACAGGGGAGTTTCCAGAATAAACAGGTGACCTTCCAGAACGAGATCTTCAAAGAAATGAAGAAAAAGGGTCATCAGAAGATTTCTGATATGCAAACCGTCTACATCGGCATCCGTTGCCAGAATAACCCTGTTGTAACGCAGGCCCTCAACACCGCCTTCGATGTTCAGAGCACGCATGATGTTGTAGATCTCTTCGTTCTTGTACACTGTATCACGACGGTGAGAGTAAACATTGAGAGGTTTTCCTTTGAGTGCATAAACCGCCTGGGTGTACACATCTCTGGAAGCAACAAGGCTTCCAGCAGCACTCAAACCCTCGGTAAGAAAGATAGAACTTTCCTCTTCCCTGTCGTGGCCGGTTCCGAAATGAATCTTGCAGTCTTTAAGCTTGGGAATCCGTATCGCCGTCTGCTTCGCTCTTGCTCTGGCCTTCTTCTTCACAGACAAAAGCTCTGTACGAAGCTTCTGATTGGCTTTTACCTTGCTGATAAGCTGATCTGCCAGAGTGGTGTTTCGGTGGAGCATCTGCTCTATCTCACTCTGAACCCTTGTAACTAAATCGTGTCTGATATCGCTGTTTCCCAGTTTGCTTTTTGTCTGGCTTTCAAACACCGGATCCTTCAGCTTTATCGAAATCGCTGCAATAATCCCATCGCGAACATCGTCTCCTGTGAATTTCTCTGAACTGTAAGCATTTACACCTTTCAAGAGGCCTTCTTTGAATGCAGACAGATGGGAACCGCCTGCGCTTGTGTACTGCCCGTTGGCAAAAGACAGATACCTCTCGCCGTAGGAGTTGGTGTGTGTAAATGCGAATTCAAGAGTCTTTTCTCTGAAATAAAATACCGGGTAAACGGCCTCATCGCCTGCCTCGTGTTCAAGCAGATCCTGAAGACCGTTTTCAGACTGGTAGGTGTTCTCGTTGAACTGAATCTTCAAACCGGAGTTGAGGAAGGCGTAATGCCTGATTCTCTTCTCCATAAACTCTTCTCTGTATGAATACTGGCCAAAGATCTCACTGTCAGGCGTAAACTCGACGTAGGTTCCGTTGCGCTCACTGCTGGGTTCGGTAATATCTTCCACAAGAACCCCACGGGAAAACACTATCTTTCTGCTTTTCCCGTCGCGGTGCGAGCACACCATGAAATACTCGGAGAGAGCGTTCACAGCCTTTGTTCCAACACCGTTCAGCCCCACACTGAACACAAACACATCTGTGTTGTACTTTGCCCCTGTATTGATCTGTGACACGCACTCGAAAAGCATTCCAAGCGGTATTCCCCTGCCATAGTCACGAACGGAACATGTTCTGCCGTTCAACCTGACCCTGATACGCTTTCCGTAACCCATGATAAACTCGTCGACCGAGTTATCGATAACTTCCTTCAGAAGAACATAGATACCGTCGTCCACAGTGGATCCGTCGCCAAGACGACCAATATACATTCCTGTTCTAAGCCTGATGTGCTCAATAGATGAAAGGGTTTTAATTTTGCTTTCATCGTACTTCATTGCGGCATCACCGCCCATGTCACCACCATATCTTGATTACTGTACAACTTACAACCCCATATGGTGTGTGCCTCCGTTGCTTCCACCACGAAATGGAACATATAGTGGCACGCACAGGCTAAGTATACAACATTAGGATGATTTCAGGAAGAGGCGGAACGCTGAAATTCAGTGAAATATCAGGAGTGCAAGGTCAGTCGCTCTGACCTTTGAAACCTCTTAAAACTCTGCCCGCTTTGCCTATTGCCTTGCCCGGCTCAGAGAGGAGCTCACTGGTCCATCGCTTGATTTTGCTGTAGCTGGTCACTTTCCTCCAGCTTCGATACCTTTCAATCCTGTGTTTCCACGAGACAACATCATCAACTGTAAGGTGGGGCAATCGCATGTTCATAACTTCGTGGGCACGGTTTCTTGCCGGATCCAGAAGCTCCGGGTTAGTATCAGTTGCCAGATAGTCATTCTCCACGGCCCAATCGTGTATGTAGCGGCCTGGAATAGCTGTTGAGAAGTAAACGATAATGTCGTCAGGTTTTATCTTCTTCAGCAGGTTGTATGTCAGCCTGAGGTCATCATCGGTTTCCAGAGGAAACCCGATCATCAGGTTGGCAGTTGCCTCAACACGAAACTCGTGGCACCATCTGAACGCTTCTACAGCCTGCTCAGGAGTTGTTTCTTTTTTGTAAAAGTCAAGTATTTTCTGACTGCCACTCTCTACTCCGAAGGAGATCACACGGCATCCACTCTCCTTCATTATTCTTATCTTGTCTCTTGAAACGGTGTCTACCCGGCTGTTGCAGTGCCACTCCAGATCGATTCCGCTTTCTTTAAGCCCGTCTCTGAACGCTTCAAACCAGCTTTCAGGATGCATGGTGATCGTATCGTCCTTAAAAAACACTTTGGGACACGGATCGTTACGAAACTCTACAAGTTCCCGTATCTCATCGACAACATTGCCTGCAGAGCGGTACCTTATTCCCCCACCGTAAATCATGTCGGTACTGGGTTTGCAGTAGATACACTTGAAGGGGCATCCCCTTGTTGTAATCATTCCGTACTCTGACATACCATTTGCAAAGTACGCGTCGTAATCAACTACATCCCTGGCAGGAAAAAGAATTTCATCAAGAAGCGGTGGAACAGGACGCCGGGGATTCTCCGCAAACGAACCATCTTCCCTGTAGAAAGCAAGATTCCTCATGCTGTGATAGTCTTCTGAATTCTCCACAAGGTCTGAAAGCTCAACAATTGATTTCTCTGCTTCGCCCAGCAGTGCAACATCTGCACCTGTTTCATCAATGGAATTTGCGGCAAAAATACTTGGATATGCCCCGCCTACAACAAACAGAGCATCCGGGACCGCCTTTTTCAGATGGGAGGTAACAAAAGACGCTCTCTCCAGTTTTGCCGCAGCAGAAATGGCAACAGCAACAATACCAGCACCCTCAACAATATGATCGAGTTCATCTATTTCAGAGCAGAATGAATAATCTACATACACAGGTTCGTGGCCAGCTTTCCGGAGAGCACTCACAAGGTGAAGTACACCCAGAGGCTCCGAAAGACCGTTGTACTCAAACCATTTGAATCTGGGATAAACCAGAGCTACTTTCAATTCAATTCCTCCTTCACCGGGAAGATGAAAGATAGCCGATTGCAGTGCTTATGTCACAGTCTTCCAGTACATGAACTTCAACCGAGGTGCCGACTGGGCACGCAAGGACAATCACACTATGTTTACACGGGTGGAGGGTTTTGCACACCTCTTCATAAAATGTCACTAATTCTGAACATGGAAAATTGAAATAGTTATTGTTGATTTCATCCTGTATTTGTATGGAATTATATACTCTACTTGGGAAGGAAGAATATGGCAGAAGTAATTACCAGATGCACCCGATGCATTCTTCCATCGAATTATCCGAACATTGACTTTGATGAAAATGGAGTATGCAGAGTCTGTCGCGAATTTGATGTTAAGTATGGGAACATTGACTGGAATGCAAGAGAGAAGAATCTCGAAAAAATCCTTAAACGGTACAGGGGAAAAGGAAAGAAGTACGACATTCTGGTTCCATTCAGTGGCGGGAAAGACAGCACATATACACTATGGATGATGAAGAACAAGTACAAAATGCGTTGCCTTGCATACAACTTTGACAACGGTTTTCTAGATCCCAATGCACTGGTGTTTGTAAAAAAAGCTGCGACAAGGCTTGGGGTGGATCTTCTTACATACTCGCCCGACAGAGAATTGCTCAACCGAGTATACAAAAGGGCCCTCGAAGCAACTGGTGAATTCTGTGCGGCATGTGTTGTTTTGATGCCCACAGCAATTTTCAGAGCGGCGGATTCCCAGGGCATAAGGTTAATCGCCGCGGGTTTCTCGGACATTCTTGAATCACCTCCTCCTGAGACTTCCTACATGGACCGAGTCTGTTTCAAGGATATTATGAAATCCGAATTCAACATGAAAGAGCTCAAATGGAACTATTTTTTCCCCACTTTTAAACGAATGTTTGCGGTAAAACAGATAAATCTACCTAACTACATCCCATGGAACCTTCCGGAAATTTACGACACTCTGAACAGGGAGCTCGACTTCGGCAAAAATATGTCAAGCGTGAGATACGACTGCCTTGGAACTCCTCACTCGAGCTACCTTTTCAAACAGCGTACCGGGTTCGGAAAATACGAATACCTCTACGCGAATATGACAAGAGCAGGGGTTATCAGCAGAGAGGAAGCCCTGAGAATTGTAAAAGAGAGGGAACCCGATGAGGCACCTGAAGGGTTTGATGAGTTTCTGTCGGGAATTGGATGTGACAGATCTGTTCTCAATGGAATAGAATCAAAAAGTGTTTTCAATTTCCGAACCAGAAATACTTCTTTCAGAAAATTTGCCATGTCCATAAGAAAACTTCTACCTTGAATGCCGTACCGGAATAATCCTCCGTCCGCCTTGAAGCAGCCAAACTGACAGAAACACAGCCATTGAGAGCACGGCGTTTCCAGCAGCGCTAAATGGATGCATATACAAAACAGCAAATGCAGCAACGGCCCCGATTGCAGGTCTTGTTGCACCTCTGATAAACCCTGTAGGCCCGTACTTCCTGCGAAGATCAAAAGCAAACAGAGAAGCAACGAAGAGCAACAGCGCAAGATGGGCAGCAGCAGCACCAGTTATTCCCATTACAGGGATAAGAACCATAAACAGAATTATCTCAAGTGTAAGAGAAACAGCAACCAATGGAACTGCTTTTTTCTGTCTTTCAAGCGAAATTATAACTGCCATAAACATATGATATATGTACGCTACTGGAAGGGTCAGCAGAACCACTCTGAAAGCCAGAAGAACCTCATTAATCGACAGTCCCCGCATGAAACCACTACCCCAGATCATCCTGAGCACCTGCTGTTCAAATGCAAGCAGGG
>JAGGYZ010000064.1 GCA_021162285.1 Candidatus Fermentibacteraceae bacterium | reverse complement strand
TCTGGATCTTACTGTAAACTGTAAGCCTGCCTTTTCGCTCACAACGAAGAATACCCTGCTTGACCAGGCGGCGAAGGGTGTTCTTCACGTTGAGATCACCAAATCGTCTGAATTTACCAAGTATTTTAGATTCTGAGCGTGGCAGATGACAGTAATCAACGATCTCGGATGATATGATTCCAGCCCCGGACTGGAGAACTTTTCCAGGGTAGATCACCGTTTTCCCGGAATTCCAGGCTTCCTCACCTGACCAGGAAGGCTATTGGATAACCGGTAGTGAAGGTGGTTCTCCCGGTGCTCATGCTGAGGCATCTCCCGATACATTGAATATCTCTTGCGACAGTGTCTGGACGGTTCCATCTGAACCCTCTCCAGGTGAGGTATTCCAGATCAGCGCTTCCTTCACCTGCTGGGGAAACACTTCCCCCGCTAATGGTACAATTGTTTTATTCCTTGACAGCCAGGGGGATTCAACTGCATCTACAGATGAAATCCTTGCGAAGTTTCCAGCTGATATGCTTCAGCCCGGATTTACCGAGATATTCACAACTTAAATCATTCCGAGGGAATCGTATGTTCAGTAAAGGAAGAATCAGACAGCTATCTGATTTACAAACTCACTGATATTTCTATTCAGTAATACAAAACCGCTCTGCCCTTTTCGGAACGTGTCAATGAGGATGAAACACTTTTCTTCTGCATTTAGTGAAGTACCTCCTTTGTTGAATTCTGCATAATTGCAGCCATTTCAGTGTTATGATTTTCAGCGATCTTACACAATTCAGATAACATTCCGCTATCGCCAGGTGTGAAGAGATTAACCTCTGAGGCTTTTTCATTGCTCTTACCGGCGGTGGGTTGATCCAGGCTTCACGGGGCAGCAGGGGTGGTTCCGGAGCTTTTCTGACAAAGCGTTCCGGATGCAGGGCATAGGCTGAGAGAAGAGTATCCTGCCTTGCTGCATTGCTTAGGTACGCCAGAACATTGAACATAAAGTATGCACCCCTATTGTCTACAAATGGTGTTGGACTTACTTCAAGAGTCAATTGGAGAGAAATCCTAACAGAAATTTATCAGTTTATTCGTCCTTGGCCTGTTATGTAAACGTCTGTATACATAACTCAACAAACATGGTGAACCGAACATGAATGTATGCTCCGCCGCAAGGCGGATAAAACGGATCATGATCGGCACAGCACCTGACGAGAGGCTGGGCTGTCGGGCGCTTCATCTTTCACCGGGAGGTGATAGGTGGGCGCTTGCTGCGTATACCCTGACGAGTACAAACCCAGGCAGCCGAAGAGTACTCCACTGTTCAGATTGCTGGATACTCATTACGAAGAGTTCAGAAATGTGTACGATGAACGCTTCTCGAAACGTTACGGCTTCTGGCGTCCTGTCGTCGATGAAGTTGTGACAAAATACAGGCAGTGTGGTGATTTTCATTACGGCTTCGCTCGGATCCGGTGCAAAGAATGTGGAGCTGAATACCGGAGGGCTTTTTCATGCAAGTGCAGGGGATTCTGTCCATCCTGCTCGAAGAGGAAGTCATTGGACCTCGCGATTTTCCTTGAAGAAGAACTCTTCAGGCCTGTACCGCACAGGCACTGGGTGTGGAGTGTTCCGAAGATGCTCAGGCTGCATTTCCTGCATCACAGGAAACTCTTACCAATGCTCTGCAGATGCGCCTGGCACGCTCTCACGATATTTCTTCATGAAGCTCTTGATCGCATGAATGTGTTCCCAGGTGGTATCCTTGTACCACAAACCTTCGGTGGAATGGCCAACTGGAATCCTCATGTGCATGCATTGATTACTGATGCCTGTTGTGACAGAAATGGGAATATCTTCCCCTTCCCTGAAACAGGTTCCGCAGATGTTCATGGTATCGAAAAGCTCTTCGCCGGTCTTGTTTTCAAAATGCTTCTCGAAGAGGGCATGATCTCAGAAGAACTTGTGGAGAACATGAACTCCTGGAAGCACAGCGGCTTCAGTGTGCATCGCGGCAGTTCTATCAAGGCGGAAGATGAAGATTCCCGAAAAACTCTTAGCGAATACATCTCCAGAGCACCATTCTCACTTGAAAGGATGAGCTTTAACGAGGACTCAAAAAACGTTGTTTACAGAGGTGAGCACTTTCACCCCACCCTTGCCAGGAACTTCGATGTTTCAGAACCCCTGGAATGGATAGCGAGAATAACATCCCACATCCCCAAGAAGGGTACCATCTATTACGGGGCTTACAGTCAGGCGTGGCGTGGTCGTGAGCGCCGCCAGGGTATCTTACCGACAAAACCAACAGAACTGGAAACTGACACTTCTGAAGAAGTGCGTTCATCATACTCCCGCCGCAGAAGACAGGAGTGGGCCGTGCTTCTGAAGAAGGTATGGGATGTTGATGCTCTGAAATGTCCGAAGTGTGGAGGACAGATGAAGGTTGTCTCCTTCATAGAACAGCCCTCTGTCATCAGACGCATTCTGAAACACCTTGATCTCTGGGAAGATCCCAGACCTCCGCCAATACCCCTGGAAATGGTTTGTGAACCCGATGCGGATTACATTCCATGGCAGGACGATGTTCCTGAGATAGAGGTTGGGTAAGTTGTCAGTGATCCGGCTTCAGGGGGGTAGTGCACCATGATGCGGTGCTTCCATTGAAAATCTGCGGGAAGGCATGTTTGACCAGGCTTGTTTCGGGCAGTATGGTAAGTTTCAGGTAGATATATTGGGTGATATTGAGACAGATATGCTGTTTCGGGAGGTTTGCAGGAACGGTTTGAAATCAAGATTCCTATTGTTTAAGTCGGAATCAGCTTCCAAGTAGGTAGCTTCAGTTACTTTTAGATGTGGGGCCACCGAGTGGCCTGGAACGCTACGGGGTGCCAGATAGAACTCCTTCTATAGATTGTTCGATAAGCGTACGTTACCAGATAACCAATCAGATTGTCTTAACTATCAATCATCCTCTATCCTGAATATCCAGAATTTCTGACTGGTAGCAGAGTAATCTGCTGCTCCACCACCAACTCCCTCAACAGGATTGATACTTGAGAAAAAGAAATCACGGGCTGATACCTTGTATCCTGATTCAGGGATGACTTCAAGCCTTGAAGCTATAGTCAGGCTTCCCAGAGTCATGTTTACAGGATCTATCGGAATTTCTGCTATAAAAATGTAATAATCTTCACTATTGTCGTCGGTAACTGCCTCCAGAATTACAATAAGCTTCTCGGGATCAACTGTGTTATCGAATGCAGCACCTATTGCAGAAACATTTTTATACCCGTCGAATTCATCATCGCTGGTATATATCTCGCTGTCTTCCAGAGCAAGCGATGGTGATAAATGAGAATCCCAACTCCAGAATGTAACTCCTATTCCCCAGTGCATTACTTCGTTTTCATCTTCATAGGCACCATTCCCAATGTATATGTAAAGGCCATCATCTATTTGAAGCAGAGGACCCTCGAGGAACATATAGTCATCGTCTCCCCAGTCATCTTGCTCTGTAATAGCATACGGTGTTGAGGTCAAATCAATACAACCCAGTCTGAGATCTCCAAAGCCATCCTGATTAGTCTCCTGAAATCCGCTAAGAACAAGCAGATCCTCTTCTGAATCATAAAGGATATTTTCCCACGAACCGTCAATGCCGGAATCTTCAATCAGGCTGATCTGAGTGTCTTCGTAGGCGATCTCAATGAAACCTCTCATAATAGAATTGCTGTCGATGTACCAGCCGCATGACGCATAGGCTTCTTCATAACTACTCAGATCTCCAATATAGGTTACACCAGAACATCTAGTATCTAACCAGAAGCCTCTGAAAGTGTGTGGAGAACAAACCGTATCACCGTCATTGTCCAGAAGAACTGTCAGACCTGATTCAGCAGTGCTTTGTTGTGGATCATGGTTCAAATCAACTTAATGAAACCCGACTCCGAGGAATCGTTCTTCTGGTGGTGTGTCATCTGTTCTGAAGGAGGTGATAGCATACCCATCATCATCCCATGGGTCATCTCCGTAATTGTAATACCAGAGTCTGATTGCGGAAGCCCCTGAAAGAGAATATTCTCTCATTGTGAAAAGTCGGTTGTTGTCAGTGGGATTTACATCAAGTACATACCCAATCACAACGGGATTATCACCGGAAAGAATTACTTCCTCAACCCGGAATTTATCGTAGCGTGGCATATCAGTATCTGCTAAGAACCAGTTCTCAATGCCAAGTGTAGCTACAAGAACATAAAGAGCAGTACAAAATAGATTCATTATCTTCAATCCTTTCTGTTGACACCCAATCACCGTTAATATATGATATGCAAAGGTGATAGTTATGAGTATGCTATTCTTGGTATTTTGTTTGTTTTCCCAATCGGTTGATACCCTCTGGACTGTTGATTTTTCCACTACATCAGGTGACTGGGTTGCCGGGCCGCAGTGGCAATGGCTTGACGACTCTGTTTATCTGGATATTGAGCTAAACGAAGCATCTTGTCGTAGTGGATACAGTTCCTTAGAAGATAGTCTTGTCTCACCCAATTTCGTTGTTCCAGTAACAGCAGATTCTCTTGTGTTGGTTTTTGATCACTTCTGGTGGGGGCATGGAAATAAGCATGACGCCGCTGAATGGTCACGGAGTACTTCAAGTCTTGGCTTGCATTCATCTGCCAATCCAACTTCAATTGTGCTTTGGGAAGTGTCAGGCTACTGTGGTTCTCCTTGGAACTCTGATTATTCTCAGTCGTACAGTGTTTATGACAGTGGTTATGTATTTGTGCCTTTACTGGATGTGTCTGCAGGTGATTCGCTGTCATTTGTTTTCAGGGGACTTGTTGAAACATACTGGTATAATATGAACGCAATAGCAATTATTGAATGGAACCTATATTCCTTCAGCATTCTGAACTATCCATATGTCAGCCTTGAGCGTTCCACGTGGGGTGCAATCAAAGCCACTTTCTGAATAGTTCCGAAAACATCCACTACAGGGTGCCAGAACGAATTCTGGAACTATTTGCAAAAGTTTTATAAGCGTCTTCTACAGTGCGAAAATCTATATTGACATGGGTTTATTATCCTCTTATGTAGGATTCAGAGTTGTGCATTCATGGATAACAGGAGGGGTTGATATGCGATTTGTATTTGTTTTTTGTATTGCTTGTTTTTATGTCAGTTTAGCCGGAGCACAAGGACTGATTATAGATCACATTCCTGCATCACAGGAAACTCTTACCAATGCTCTGCAGATGCGCCTGGCACGCTCTCACGATATTTCTTCATGAAGCTCTTGATCGCATGAATGTGTTCCCAGGTGGTATCCTTGTA
>JAGGYZ010000025.1 GCA_021162285.1 Candidatus Fermentibacteraceae bacterium | reverse complement strand
AAGGTTGAAAAAAAGATAAGAGGAAAGAGAAAACAGGGTGCGGTACAAAAGGACGGCCCATTTATCGGAATAATGAAAACCGGCGCAAAGCACTGGTATAATCTGTCTTATTCTCTTTTCGGTCAAAGAAAAGAAGCTGAAAAATGGAAGAAAAGCCTTCCCTACGGCCCTCAGTGGCTTGGTGAACCGGAGGAAAAATGAACTTTGCCGGACAGGCGAAAATGGGAATCGGTGCCCTCAGATGCAAACTGGGTGCGAAGATACCACTGAATGTCATGGTTTCAGTTACAGATCACTGCCCCAGCAGGTGTACATACTGTCAGATACCCCTCAGATGCCGACCTGACCTGACAACTGCGCAGTGGAAAGATATCTTCAGACAGATGGCCGACGCAGGCACCATGCGAATTGGCGTCTGGGGAGGCGAACCACTTGCCAGGAAAGATATCGTAGAACTCTGTGCTTACGCCAGAGAGCTGGGGATGTATGTAAGCCTGGATTCCAATGGCTACTTCATACCGTCAAGACCTGAAATTCTCGATAATATCGATCACCTGGTTCTCTCCTATGACGGCCCAAAGGAGGCCCACGACAAAAACAGGGAGGAAGGAAGCTGGGAGAAGGTCATGGCTGCGTTCGAAACAGCTTCCGGCAGGGTGAGGCTGTGGTCCATAACTGTTCTCACGAAAAACAACATCCATCATCTCGATGAAATAATGGTTACAGCAGAGAAATACGGCTTTATGACAACATTCCAGGCACTGCACCACAACGCCACACTTGGTGGAGACACAGCCGATATGATGCCAACAACTGAAGAGTATTCACAGACTTTCCAGAAGCTTCTCAAAATGAAGAAAGCCGGAGCACCTATTCTCCTCAGCAGCAGCTACCTCAGTGCTGCTTCAAGATGGCCTGACTACTCGCTGACCAGAACGACTGAGCCCTTTTACGGCCCGTCATGCAAAGCTGGAAGAGCGTACTGTAACATCGATGTAGACGGAACTGTTTACCCCTGCTCCCTTCTTATAGGAGAATACGACAGAGCGATGAACGCTCTGGACACGGGGTTCAAAAAAGCGTTTCTGAATCTCAGCAAAACTGATCTTCCATGCAACGGCTGCACAGCCTCTTGTTATCCTGAATACAACTACCTTTATTCGCTTAACATCCCCGTCGCCCTCGACTGGGCTCGCGGCGTAAAAAGAACCGACAAACTTCTTTTGAAAATGAAAAAGACTGGAGAGTAAAATGCCGGCTCTACCCGAGTACAAAACCAGGATTCTGCTTGAAAACTATGGAGTTCCCATGGTTCCAGCAGTGTTTCTTGATCAGATACCGGAAGTTCTCCCGGAACCTGTTGTGTATCTCAAAGCCCAGATTCCCGGAGCAACCAGCCGCGCAGGCAGAGGTCTCGTAAGACGAGCTTCCACAGAAAATGAAATATATACAGGATTAACTGAACTGCTTACAGAGCAGAACTGTCTGGGAGTGCTTGCAGCTGAAGCTGCAGACATCAGGCATGAGTACTACGCAGCGTGTCTTCTGGACTTAGGCGGTTCCGGCAGCCTGCCTGGAGGCGTGCTTGTGTTCAGCCCTGAAGGCGGTACCGGTATAGAGAAAAGAACCGATTCTCTCATTAAAATCCCGTTCAGCCTTCTTGATCCACCATCCGCTGCTGAAATCAAAGAAAAACTACTGGAAGTTCCAAATCCCGACAGTCTGGCGGAGTTTTTGAAGAAGATGATAGGTACCTTTATCGGGTACAAGCTTACCGTACTTGAAACGAACCCGATCGCAGTTGTTGAAGACGGCTCGCATCTTGTGATAGACTGTCGTGCAGAGTTCGAGAAGCACGGTGTTCCAAAGAAATACGCTCACCTGTTCGAGCTGCCAGGCAACACAGTATCAGACACTACTCCACTTGAGAAAGCGGTGGAATCAATAAACGCAGATGACCCTGCTGGAACCGGCTTTTTCAGAGCCGCCCGTAACACTGTACCGGAAGGTGCAGTTGCCGTGGCGACAAACCTGTGCGGTGGCGGAGGTAAAATGCTGTGGGAGATGGCTACCGGAGGCAGAACTGACATCTTTACTCTCAACGAAAGTGACACTTCCGGCGGATTAAGCGCTTTCAAAAGCTACAGGATCCTCAGGGTTATCCTGAGCCAGCCTGAAGCGGATGTACTTGTTCTTACCGGAAGCGGAATGGCATTTCAGAATCAGTACCATCTGGCCAGCGCGGTCTGGAAAGCCCTGAGAGAATCCCCATCACCTCTGCCCTCTCTGCTTCGGTTCGGGGGCACCGACCAGGAAAAGGCCATACAACTGATGGATGAGGTTTCAAAAGATCTTCCTGTTGAGATAAGAGTCTTCAGGCCGGAGATCTTTCCCAATGCAATGATTGAACAGATCAACAGTATCGTATCTGAAAACACAGTTCATCAGGAATTCAAGGCTCCTGAAGGTGAACTGCTGTTTGAAACGGCTACACCCCCTGCACGGTTTGTCTATCACCCGGAGAAAAACCCCGGCGGCACCGAACCTGTGTGTGTAGCAGAATGCCCCACCGGCTTCCTCGTATGGAAAGACAGCAGAATAACCGCGAATCCTGAAGCAAAATGTATAGGATGTCTCGCCTGTGAAACTGCCTCTCTTCTCAGAGACAATGGTGTACTGACAATCGAGCTTGACCTTCCTGAGGAGGTTGAATAATGCCGGGAATCCTCAAATATCTTTGTAACATCGACACTCCCGAGGTGCTTGTTTTCGGCATCACAGGAAGACAGGGTAAAAGCAGATCCAGATTGATGAAGGGTTTTGGAACTCGGATTGCTGCCGGATGCACACCTGGAAAAGGTGGTCAGGAAGTCGATGGTGTACCGGTTTACAACACACCAGCCGAGGCGGTCCAAAACCATCCGGAGATAAACAGCGCTGTATTTTTTGTTCCTGCAGGTGCAATTGCTCGGGCTGCTTTTGATGCCATGGATGCTGGAATTAAGTTTCTGGTTCTCACTGCAGACGGGGTGGCAACTCAGGATTCCATAAAGATCAGAGAGAAAGCCGCGGAAACTGGATCAATGTGTCTTGGCCCCAACACAGTAGGTATGCTGGACACAGACGGTTACCTTTTCGGACTTATAGGGGGAAAGGCCTCATGGGCAAAGAAGAACTACCTCCCGGGCAGGGTTGGCGTTATCAGCCGTTCAGGCGGACTCAGTCAGCTTCTTGCATCTTTTCACTGCAGACCCTTTCTGCCAGGTCCCAGACCTGACGGTTCATTCGGTCCTCTGTGGGAAGAAAACTATCCGGGGCTTTCAGCAGTTTTGTGCGTCGGCGGCGACCCGGTACCGGGAATAACCATTCTGGACGCTGCAAGAGCCTTTGAAGCCGATCCGAGAACCGAAGTGATAGTTGTATACGCAGAGACAGGAACCACCCAGGAGAACGATCTGGCAAAAGCAATCGAAGACGGAGAAATAACAAAACCGGTGGTTGTATTCCTGGGAGGAAAGTTTACACAGGCAGGTGTTGCTCAGAGCCACGCCGGAGCAATGATTCGAAACGAAAGCGAAACATACGCGGTAAAGAAACGGGTACTTGAAAAAGCCGGTGTTCTGGTGGTAGACCGACCCGATTCAGTT
>JAGGYZ010000194.1 GCA_021162285.1 Candidatus Fermentibacteraceae bacterium | reverse complement strand
GAGCACCAGAAGCAAACACCGCAGAAACGAAACTCCCTGCGGCGGAGATTATCTTGTACTCTTTTCAGATCGCAGACACTTTATCGCAATACTTTTTAGAAAAGACAGCTCTTGATACCCGCCCATGTATTCACTTCCATGCTCATTGAGGAACCGTATGCTGTCACTTCCATGTGATAGAGCTCCCAATTGATGGTGCCATATCCAACACTGGGATCAGCCCCGGCTTCCGCATGAAAATGGAATCCCAGATAAGTCCCGTTCGGTGGATCAACTATGGTGTAAACAATAGGGTCGTCATCTGTAAAAGTACCATAGTAGTAAGCAACTTGTTCATAGACCAGAGTTGAACCTGCAGTGGGAGTTTCAACGTAAAGTCTTGCATAAGCATATCCTTCACTGGTTTCTCCGTGAACGTGGTGATCCACCGCAATACTAACAGAATCTGCTCCATCAGGTACAAAATAGCGAACCGGTGTAGAACCCGTGAAAGAAATCATATCGAATTCCCTCCAATTTCCGGGCCCTGCAAAATAAGAAGCTTTCGCTCCTGCTTCACTGAAAGTCCAGCGATCATTATACCAGCCCTCTGGCTTTTCGTTAAAATCTGTGCTGTATACGGTAACGTCAGCATAAGATATTGAAACCAGCATCAACAAAACAAATACACCACTACCCTTCATACTATTCCCTCCTATTACAACAGTGAACCTGTTCCACAAACAGATAATTCTACATTGTGACTCCTATCTGCAGCAGGTATTCTACTATTTTACATGTTACAGGTCAATAATGTATTTCCCTCTGTTTGAGTTCTTCTTTGAACAATTCACCGGATCCAGCTTCCATATGAAGCTTGACCGGCTTCCTCATACCCGCCACTTCAAGCAGAAAACTGATTGAAGGGGTTTCACCAACCCTGTTTCCTGCGGGAATTATGGAGGCTCCTGTTACACTGCTCCAGGAGACGGTTCTTCTTCTGTAGATTGCCCAGGAAAATGAATCTCCTTCTGAAAAGGCAAGAAAACCTCTGTTTTTATAGCAGAGTAACAGAGGGGTATACGCCAGCAGCCCGGCCAGCTGCATCCCGATGAAAATTCCCATTTTCAGCCCAAAGGGCAGATCGGCTGTAAGCATTATCCAGAGAGGAATGACGAATGCCATTACAGAAACCAGCCACAAGACTCCCATAGCCACATTTCTGTCAACGAGAGAATCTCCGCGATTGACCAGTACAGGTATCATCAGTTTGTATTCCTGAACAGAATCGGACAATTCAATTCCCCCCTCTTAAAAGAACAGTATTCCAAATTGCTGAACTCAATGATACTCGAATCCCATGGTCTGTGTTACTCTGAAACAACTCTTGTTGCTGCAAAGTAACGTCTGGCATAATTCGATTGTGTTATCTCTGTGATAACCACACCTCTGTCCTGCCAGGAGGAACAATGTATAAATTCTCCGTCTCCAATGTAGATCCCTGTGTGCGTGGGGTTGTGAAAAATAAGCAGATCCCCCGGCTGAAGGCTGTCTCTGCTCACTGCAACACCCATCTCTCCTATTGCAGTAACTGTTCTCGGCAGTTCGATGCCGTTGTCGTTGAACACCCTGTATGCAAGACCACTGCAGTCAAAACCGTTCTCATCGGTTCCTCCGTATACATATGGAACACCAAGATACGAAATGGCCTGGGCAATTATGGAATCCACAACGGCCGATGAAACACTGTCTGCCGCAGGAACACAATCTTCACCCTGTACAAGGGAGACCAGAGCAACCGCCAGAACAACTGTAATACTCATACTGTACCTTTCTGTGAGTGATACTGAGTATACTTAGATACAGCTGTTTTGTTCGCACCTGAACCAGGCATCCGGAAATTCCGAAGTCCGCGAAAACTAATCTTCCGGTTGCTGCTTTTGTTCAAGAACCTCAAGAACTTTCACCGCTTCTGCGCGGTCTTCCCCGCCAACCGTCAGTTTCACACCGCTTTTCAGTATGGGAGACAACCCCATAAGCTGGCCACCGCAGTCATCGGCTGAGATGATTGATTGTATTCCCTGTTCCAGAAGAAGCCCCTGAGCCATTTCCGCCTCGTACCTTTTACTGAAAGTACCGACAACTTCCAGATTACTCATACATCTCCTTCATGGAAGACTATGCGCCTCCTGTGTTTTTCCAGAGCCGGAAATACGCCCGGCAAAGCAATTTCTTCTATCTGCCGGGAATACCAAGAATTATTTTAATGGATCCCGCTGTCGACGGCCGCGTCCGTCAATGTGATGCGCAAACTCCACGCATTCAGGCACCATTTCTTCAATTTCAATTAACTGTTCTGCTTTCTCTTCAGCTGACATACTCCTGACAATTTTTCTGAAGTAACTTTTCATTATATACAGGCAGGCTTGTTGGTCTGCAACTGTATCTAACAATACGGCTCGCTTTGATACAATGGAACTACCAGGAGGAATCTATTCGGCCAGACTCAGCAATGGAATTACAACATGCCTGGTCGTTGTTAAACAAGCAGGAATCGAGGAGGATCGAATGAGGTTATTACTTACGGTTTCAGTGTTTCTAGTCTCAACAGCATCAGCAATTTCTGTCGGATTTTTCAATACTACCGTTCCAGCATACTCAAATGAATTTCTTTTGGGACTTGAGACCGATGAGAGCATCTATATGCTCACTGTTGGTCAAAAACTGGGTACATCTCTCAACTTTGAGGTTAATTTTGGATGGGAATCCGAGGTATATTCAGAAGATGCAACAAGTCAGTTTGCTGGCTACTTCGACAAAACGGTTCAGGCCTACGGGTTGGGTGCATTCTACAAAATAGCAGGCAATGACTGTGTATCTTTTTCTCTTGGAGCAAGATTTATCTATAGTGATATGGAACTGGAGCAGGAAGGAGAGCCTGATAAACTCAAGACTACAGCCAGAATATTCTCTCCACTTGCAAGAATTGACCTAAGTATTCCCGGAGTGCAAAACCTTTTTGTACATACACAGTTCGGTGTAAACTACAGGAAAGTCGAATCCACAATAACTGAAACTTACTACAGCGACTATGAATATGAGAGAACAGACTTCAGCATAACCGCGCCGGGTAATATACTTGCAGGAATCTACTACCAGTTCTGATCATTGGCCACATTAACACTGGGTCACCATCTCCATCTATATCGGCCACAGAGATCTGAACTTTAGCCGACCAGACGGTACCCACTGGCCAGGAAGATACATTCCATCATGGTTAAGCAAGTATACTGAATGGGTTGTCTAAAAATGAATTGTCAATCTCCGAATCCGCCAATTATTACCTTAACTGCCGCGAATGTACTCTGTTCAAGGCTTTGCGTACCCTCGAGTACCATGTAGGGAATCCAGTCTG
>JAGGYZ010000138.1 GCA_021162285.1 Candidatus Fermentibacteraceae bacterium | reverse complement strand
GCTGCATTATCCCGTTCCTTCTGTTCAGTGCTACATTCCTTGAAGTAACCGTTATTGAAATGGCAGCTACAGAGGGCGTGAGCAACAGTGGAGGGGGTGCGACGGCAAACTTGATGCGGTCAGAGGAAGACAGGCTTCAACCAAAGATAATAATCACGGATCAGGAGATGTTTGTCGGTACGGCCAGCGGAACTGTTCATGTTTGTTACGCCATGGAGATGGAGTTGAACGGGGAGATGGTAACTACCTATCCATGGGATTCACTTGGTACCAAACTTGAAGAAGTACATGACCTTCTTTCAGAGGCATATCCTCAGATTTCATTTCACAAGATAACGGTACTGACTGTGGAAGAAACGAGATACGACAATATAATAAGAGCCATTGATCTGGCCGGAGTTGCAGGATTTGATCAGCCTGGTCTGCAGGTTGCTCCATCATCATCGGTCAATTCAGCCATGGCGGGAAGGGGTAACTGATGAGTTCACCTTCTAAACGCCACGTACCACTACTGCTTGGATCAGGCAAGTCTGTTGCCATGAGTCGAGGCGGAGACAGAAAGGTATCCCTTAACCTCACTTCGATGATTGACATGTTTACAATCCTTCTGGTCTTCCTGCTTAAAAGCTATTCCGCTGATGGGCAGCTGGTAACTGTCAGTGATCAGCTTACCCTTCCAAAAGCAAGAATAGAAAAGAAAGTCGAGCTCAAACTGGAGATTCAGGTTAACAACTCTGTTATAGTTGTTGACGGAGATCCTGTTGTTACTGTTGATGCTGAACTGCTCAGTTCAGGTAATTCTATTCCGGTGCTTGTTACCCGCCTTCGAGATCACCTGGAATATTCCAGGCAGTCCAGAGGTACACTTACTGAAGAAGACAAGAAGATCAACATCCAGGGAGATGTGGGCGTACCTGCGATTCTTATACAACGGGTAATGGCAAGTTGTTCAGAAGCAGGGTATGTCGGGCAGAATCTGGCTGTTATCAAGATCGTCTCCAGTGAAGGTGGTGATAGTTGATGGCAGAGGTAACAAACAAGATACTCGCAGTTGCCGCTATGCGGGACGGGAAAGTAATAACAAAACTCCTTCCTGGAGAGAAAGAAATTACTCTTGGCTCCGGATACAACAACAACATTGCCGTTGAGGCTCCAGGGATTCCAGACTCAATTGTACTGATCAGGATGGGAGAGGAAAAGAACACCTGGGATCTCAGGCTGACAGATGCAATGGACGCGCAGATCACTTCAGCCAACGGATCAAAGCTCAAATTCAGTGATCTCAAAGGCCTGGGTATTTTCAACACCGATCATGAAGGTAACTATGTTCTAAAAGTTAACTACGGTGATCAGGGAGTGGTTAATGCCGGCCCGTTTCTTATTCACTTCGGGTTCATAGATCCGCCGAAGATCGTGGAGAAAAAAGTTCCTCCAAAGAAAAAGCCTGAGGCTAAAAAACCAGAACCAGTGGAGGTCGTTCCCGACAAGAGAATGCTCAGATTGAACATTGAAGATTCTCAGGGACGCCGGGAGATTTACCCCAGCGCTGGAATAATGACCATAGGTCAAGCTGATTACAACACCATATGCGTTAAGTCGGGCAAGCTTCCAAGAATACACACACTTCTTGAGCCGGAGAAGGGGAACAAGTACATTCTCAGGCTGCTTCCTGAAATCAAGGGTGGTGTTGAAGTCAAGGGAAGTGTTATTCCTTTCGCGACTCTTATCGAAAGAAACCTGCTGAAGCAGGAGAAGCCGGGCGAACCTTACATCTGGGTATTTGATAAGAATGTTTCAGGTGTGTTCACCGTTGGCAGCACTGAGGTATTTTTCAGTTTTGCAGAGCCTCCGGCAGAGATACTGAAACCCAAAACCAAACCTGTGGTCAAGAAAGTCAAAAGAAAACCCAGTGTTTACAACTGGAATAGATTTGCCACAAGACCCCACGAAACAGTTGCTTTTCACTCTGTTCGCAGGGAAGACAGCAGGTTCAAGGTCCTTCTTGGAATCGGGCTTGCCGCTGTTTTGCTTATGGGTGCTGTTACCGACAGACTTATTCTTGTAGTGAAAGAGTCAAAAACGCAGATGCTCAGAAATGCTCCAAGTGCCAGAGCAGTTCAGCTTGCTGAAACTCCTCCAGCTTCTGAATCGGGGATGGGAGAAGAGATCGTTAGTGACATGCCTGTAGCTGAAATAGCAACCTCAGGCGGTGGAACCGGTGGTTCTGATGCACCTGCAGGTGGAGGTGCTGCCCAGGGAGCCGATGCAGCCAGCGATGTTCTCAGCAGCATTGGATTTGCAGCTTACGGTACAGGAACTGTTGGCGGAGGTGCCGGTTTTATCGGTGATCTCCAGAGTGCTGCATCTTCAGGAACCGGGCTTGCGTCAGGCCAGAGCGGTCAGAACCTCATAGCTGGTGCAGGAGGCGGTGGCTCAGGCGGTATTGCAGGGCTTGCCGGTGGCGGCGGTGGTGTTGCTGCCACAGCAGGCACTGTGAGTTCAAGCGATATGCAGGCGGCTCACCAGGCGGCACAGGTTACCTTCAGTGCCAGCGCGTCAGGTGAGGCAATCGATCTTGGTTACAGAAACATGAGTGACATCAGACGCAAGATCAATATTATCAAGATGAGGGTACAGACTGCCTACGAGAGTCTTCTCAGAAGCAATCCCGGTGCAAGCGGAACAATTACCATCAACTTCTCAATAACTCCAGGTGGTGCTGTTACAAGTGTCTCTGTAAGCTGCCCCGGTCCCCTTTCAAGCCTGCAGGGAACAGTAAGCTCTGCAGTAAGTACGCTTAACTTCGGATCGGCAGCGGAACAGACAGGCAACCTGCCTGTTACGGTTCCCTTCAGTCTGGTTCCACCACAGTAGAGGCAGATAGCAAAAAGGCGGAGGGTTTGTGCTCTCCGCCTTTTTTAGAGTCAACTGAAAAGGGCTGCGGATAGTTCCGCAGCCCTTCATGATTCCGGCGTAACCGGGCTTAGTACATTCCGCCCATTCCACCCATTCCGCCGTCTCCAGCCGGCATGGGTTTCTCTGGCTCAGGAATTTCCACTATTACTGCTTCTGTTGTAAGAAGAAGTCCGGCGATTGAACTAGCATTCTGAAGTGCGCTTCTTGTTACCTTTGTGGGGTCAACAATACCGTCTTTGAACATGTCTACATATTCACCGGTTGCAACATTCAGACCTTCAGTTGACTTCAGACCGCGAACTTTCTCAACAACGATTGCACCTTCAAGGCCGGCGTTGTGAACAAGCTGTCTAAGAGGAGCAGAGAGTGAACGAAGGATAATGCTGGCTCCAACCTTCTCATCGCCCTCGAGGTCGAGGGTTTCAATGACTTTCTCACAGCGGATAAGAGCTGTTCCGCCTCCGGGAACAATGCCTTCCTCCACGGCTGCTCTTGTTGCGTGAAGAGCATCTTCAACTCTTGCCTTCTTCTCTTTCATCTCGGTCTCTGTGGCTGCGCCAACATTGATTCTGGCAACACCACCGGCGAGTTTCGCAAGTCTTTCCTGAAGCTTCTCGCGATCGTAATCGCTTGTTGTGTCTTCGATCTGTCGGCGTATCTGATTAACGCGGCCCTTGATATCTTCAGTGGAGCCGCCGCCCTCGATAATTGTTGTGTTGTCCTTGTCTATCTTTACGATACCGCAGGTTCCCAGGTCTTCAACAGTGACGCTGTCCAGCTTGATACCCAGGTCTTCTGTAACAGACTTGCCACCGGTAAGAACAGCAATGTCTTCAAGCATGGCCTTGCGGCGGTCGCCGTATCCAGGAGCTTTTACAGCTGCGATCTGAAGCATACCGCGCACCTTGTTTACAACAAGTGTTGCGAGGGCTTCGCCCTCGATATCTTCGGCGATGATCAGAAGAGGACGACCCATCTGGGCGACCTTCTCAAGAATGGGAAGAAGATCTTTTACATTGGTTATCTTCTTCTCGTAGATAAGAATAAACGGCTTTTCAAGAACAACTTCCATGGTCTCTGCATCTGTTACAAAGTAGGGGCTGAGGTACCCACGGTCGAACTGCATACCTTCCACAACATCAAGGGTGGTGTTCATGGATTTGGCTTCCTCAACACTGATTGTGCCGTCTTTGCCTACCTTTTCCATGGCATCACCGATAATTGTTCCGATTTCACTGTCGTTGTTTGCACTGATTGTGGCAACCTGCTGAATCTCTTCTTTGCCGCGGACATCAATACTGAGTTTCTTGAGTTCGTCGGTAACAGCAGAAACAGCAATATCTATTCCACGCTTAAGAGCCATGGGACTTGCTCCCGCAGTAACATTGCGCAGACCTTCGCGGTAGATTGACTCTGCAAGAAGGGTAGCCGTTGTGGTTCCGTCTCCTGCTACATCGCTGGTCTTGCTGGCAACTTCGCGAATAAGCTGAGCGCCTATGTTTTCGAACTTGTCAGGAAGCTCTATTTCTTTTGCAACGGTTACCCCGTCTTTGGTGATTGTAGGGCTGCCCCACTTTTTTTCGATAAGAACATTGCGGCCCTTTGGACCCAGTGTAACCTTTACAGCCCTTGAAAGCTGTTCAACGCCTGAGAGGATGGCATGTCTGGCATCCTGATTAAACTTCAGTTCTTTACCTGGCATTTCTGTGTCTCCTTAGTTTTCAATAACGGCTAGAATGTCTTCCTCGCGGATGATCACCAAGTCTTCACCGTTTACCTTAACCTCTGTACCGGAATACTTACCCAGAAGGATTTTGTCTTCCTCCTTAACAACAGGAGCAATGAACTCACCGGAGTCTCCGCGCCTGCCCTGTCCCACAGCGATTACGGTTCCCTCCATTGGTTTTTCTTTTGCAGTGTCAGGAATAACTATTCCACCCATGATCACTTCTCTTGCCTCTTCGCGTCTTACCACAATTCTGTCGAAGAGAGGTTTAATTTTCACTTCTGCCACTTTATGATCTCCTTTCAAAGAGAATGTTCGTCTGGCATGATGCGAACTGTATTTTCAGTCTAAATCTGCAGTTCATTACAAAAGCATAGTTTGTGCCAGAGCAAACGGTTTTTGTTATGAATCTTCCAATTACATGCGCTGCAAAGATAAAAGCAGTGATACCTTTGCAACCAGCATTACAGGTTTAGAGGATTACAGGGTGTCTGTGCCAGTTTGACACACGGAGATTGTCGTGGTGGGTTTGCTGGTTTCGTATATTCCCGGAGTAAAGAAAAATTCAGGAATGTGTGCTTAAGACACGGAGGTAAAAATGTTGTCGAAGATTATTATAAATACCACAGGTACAACGCTGGATCAGGTAGGTCAGATTGCAGAGGGTGCGTCGTTTGAACTCGGCTCAGATGCAGTGGAAGCTATCAAAAAGGCCCGGTCCAGCATACAGAGTCTTCTGAATTCGGGAGAGCCTATCTATGGAGTAAACACAGGCTTCGGCCGTCTTGCAAGCACTGTGATACAGCCGGACGAACTTGGGCTTCTTCAGAGGAATCTGCTGCTGAGTCATGCCTGCAGTACCGGTGAATTGTTCCCGTCCAGTGTTGTCAGAATAATGATATTCCTCAGGGTTGTTTCTCTTGCCAGAGGGCGGAGCGGGATAAGGCTTGAAACAGTAGATGCCCTGATCAAACTGGGAAACAGCAGTTACCTGCCTGTCGTTCCCTCTCAGGGCTCTCTGGGAGCCTCAGGCGACCTGGCTCCCCTTGCCCACATGTGCCTTCCCATACTGGGGGAGGGTGAATGTATTGATGAGGACGGTGTGATTGTTTCCGGTGCTGAAGCTCTTGAAGAGATCGGAATCACGCCTGTTAAGCTCCAGGCCAAGGAAGGACTTGCCCTTATCAATGGCACACAGGCAATGACTGCAGTTCTATGCACCGCCATGCTGGACGCGGAGAGTTTGATGGATGCTGCAGATGCCACTGCAGCCATCACACTCGAGGCTCTTCTGGGTACAGATGCTGCTCTGGATCCCGAGCTTATCGGTCTCAGACCTCATCCTGGAGCCCTTGAATCGGCAGGGTTGATCAGCAGCCATCTGGAGGATTCGGAAATAATCCACAGCCACCCTTCCTGCGGCAAGGTACAGGATGCCTATTCACTCCGATGCACACCTCAGGTTCACGGTGCCTCAAGAGATGCTCTTAAGTACATAAAGACCACGCTTGAAAGAGAACTGAAAGCGGTTACAGATAACCCACTGCTTATGGAAGACGGCCGCGCTGTGAGCGGTGGCAACTTTCACGGTCAGCCTGTTGCCCTTGCTGCGGATCATCTCAAGATAGCCATCGCGGAGCTCGCCAACATTTCCGAGAGAAGAACAGAAAGACTGCTTAACCCGGACTTAAGCGGACTGCCGGCGTTTCTTGCCGCGTCTCCCGGAATCAACTCAGGCTTGATGATTGCACAATACACCGCCGCCTCTCTTGTGAGTGAGAACAAGGTTCTGGCTCATCCGGCAAGCGTGGACAGCATTTCTGTAAGTGGCTGCCAGGAAGACCATGTAAGCATGGGTACAACCGCAGCAAGACAGGCGTCTGATATTGTCAGAAACAGCTGTCATGTGCTGGCCACAGAGCTTGTTGCTGCAGTTCAGGCACACAGGTATCTTGATCGCGGTCGCATGGGGAAAGGGACACAGAAAACTTTTAACACAGTTTCAGCAGTGTTCCCACCTCTGGAAACCGACCGGCAGTTTGTGGGAGACATAGAGGCAGTGGCCTGCCTTATACGGGAGGGGAGCTTCAGCCTGTAATGAATATCTGTTGGTTTGGGGTATAGATTTATCGCAGTGCGTTGAACGTACTGTGACGGTTTCGCATATATACGCAGTGGCTGTGTTTTCCGCACTTCTGTTCAGTGCTGCACGTTGCTGACTGATTTAGTTTAAGTGTAAACTCTACCGACCATTGTACATCTGCTGTGCTTCAGCCAATTTGTATTTCGTGCTTCTTCCACCCGAACTTGATTGTACAAGTATTCCCTTGTCGATCAAATCCTGTATATCCCGCAACGCGGTATCCTGTGAGCACTTTGCAATTTTAGCCCACCTGGATGTTGTTAGATTTCCGGTAAATCCTTCCAGAAGTTTATTCAGTAGTCTTTTTTGTCTCTCGTTTTTAATTCTGGTTCCGTAAGTATTCCAGAATCTGTGTTTCCTGGTTATCAACGCAAGTGTATCTTCCGAATTCGTTATTGCTTTTCGCAGCGTATTCAAAAACCAGTTTATCCATTCTGTAATATCAAGTTTTCCTTTCTGCGTTCTTTCAAGAATTTCATAGTATGATTTTCTCTGTTTCTGTATTTGAGATGACATACTGTAAAATCTTCGGGGAAGACCATCTGAACGGGCAAGCAGCATATCTGTAATCGCTCTGGTTATTCTTCCGTTTCCATCTTCAAAAGGATGCAGTGTTACAAACCACAGGTGTGCTATACCGGCTTTCAGCACCGGATCAATATCAGTTTTGTTGTTAAACCAGTTCAAAAACACAGTTATCTCATTGTCTATCAATTCTGCAGGAGGTGCTTCGTAGTGAACCTTTTCCTTGCCCATTGCGCCTGAAACAACCTGCATAGGGCCTGTTGAATCATTTCGCCAGCTGCCAACTGTAATTTCATACATCCCGCTTCTACCCATTGGAAACATGGCGTAGTGCCAGCCAAACAGCCTTTCTTTTGTTAAAGGTTCCTCGAAATTACCTGTTGCATCAAACATCACATCAACAATTCCTTCAATATTTCTGTCAGATGGCGGCAAACCACCAGCATCAATTCCCAGTCTGTGCGCAATAGATGAACGAACTGCCTGTTTGTCTAGAACAATACCTTCAATTTCATTTGATTTTAATACATCTGCTGTCAGTGTTTCCAGGAAAGCTTCGTTTTGTAGATTGAAGCCCAGAGCTTCCATTTTGCCTGTCAACCGGCCCTGTGTGTTTCTAACATCTGCCAGCAGATTCGATAGTGTCTCGATATCCCAGATGAAATCCGGCCATTCTTCATGTTGGTATATGTATTTTTTTCTATTCATTTATTCTCCGCATTATTTGCGTAGAATATAGTGCCTATTCTCCGCAGATTGCAAATTCTCTGTTAACTTCTTCCATGAATCTCTGCTGCCAGTTTTCGCCGAATTCCTTTTGGTATGCTTCAAAAGTATTTTCATTCTGTTCCTGTATTTTTTTTGCAGCTGCCGGGGCATATTTGTAACTGGTGAAGGTCCCCAGTTTACTGGAAAATTCAATGTTAAGTTTCCATCTCCTCGCCACTCCGGCATACGCGTTTATTCTACTGATTGCATCATCGCCCCAGCCGGATGTAGTAATGATCCATACAGGTAACTTCTCATTATTGATGCATGATGTATCTGTCATCAGTACAGGCCGGGGTCGCGGCCCGGTGCAGAAGAGGGCAGAGCACCGTCTTCGCTGAAGCCCATCTCTTCAAGTTCCTGTTCCACCTTCTCGGGGTCTTCTCCTGCTTCAAGGCGCTCCAGGGCGTGTTCCAGTTCCGGGCCAAGATCTTCGCCCATGTCATCAGCCATTCTGCGGACTGCCTTTGCCATTGATCTGGGATCATTTTCGTCTATGTCAGCCATGTCAGCTGCGAAGTCATCATCCGACTTTGCTTTTGAAGAGGAGGTTGAGAACTGGCTCATGACTCTTTCAAGATTGTCGTTTCCACATTTGGGACATTTGATTTCTTTTCTTTCACTGCGGACGAGGAACTGATATATGGTGTTGCATTCGCTGCAGTAGTACTCATAGATAGGCAATTTTACCTCCAGTGCCGGCAAGCCGGCAGAAAACTCCGCTTCCCATGGGAATTCCAGTGGCCCTGGAAACCACAGGACACTTCACAACAAATGAATGATAAACTCTGGAGTCGTTCAAGCCAAACAACCCTTCAAGGTTACCCTGCCCTTTGGCCAGAATGATATCAGCGGAATCGTATATTTGTTTTGCTTTTCCGGTGAGCATTTCCGGGATAACTGCCGGAACATCGATTCCGCTGGAAACCAGCTCGGCAACCAGATCAAGACCTGCCATTTCCGCGTCACTGACAGTTGCATCGTTCATCACAGGAAGCTCGCGGGTCATGTAGTACCTGTTTCCCCTGAACGATGTGATGTCCAGAAACAGACGGTCTATAACCGTTTCACCGGCATTGTCTCCAAGAACGAGAAGTGTGTCAGCCTGCCTGAGGGATTCAAGAAATTCTGTAGACCGGTCTACAGTCAGAGGAGTTGAAAAAGTCTGCACAAGGTCTTGTATTTTTGGTAGTGGAGTCCCCTGTCCACTGTCCACCAGGTTGCACCATGTTCCAGCGGCAAGAGCCCTGGACTCCGGGTTCCTGGAATTCAGAAAAGTGGTTTTCAACCTGTCGTAGTGAAGCAGCATCTGCTTTGTAAAGTGTTTCTTTTCACCTGCGAAAATGTCACTGCCGGTTTTGGAAAGCTCTCTGAGCAATGCCCATGATTCTGTGCCTGCAACAGGGGGAGTCAATCCTTTTTCAAGGTTTTCGTTAACCATTGCAATGAGTCTGTCGCAGTCTTCAGGTGGTAGACCTGCCCTTGCCGTAAAATCGGAGAAACCCCGTTTGAAACACTCGAAACACTCAGTGTCAGGGCTGAGAGCCAACTACCGCACCCTCCACGAACATTGTGTGAATCCTGCTGTCATCTGTGAGCTCAGGATGAAAACTGCTGAGCCAGATGTTTCCACTCTTTATGAAGACAGCCCCTTCTTTTACAGAGCACAGCACTTCCGCTTTATCTGAAAGTGGGAACAGAAGCGGTGCCCTTATGAACACACCTGGAAAGGGTTCTTCAAGACCTTTGATCACAAGATTCTCCTGAAAGCTTGCCGACTGCCTGCCGAAGCTGTTTCTTTCAGCGCGGACAGGGACAAGTTCAAGGGAGGGTTGATCGACCCTGTGGCTTTTTTCGGTGATCTCACTGGACAGAAGTATGGCTCCGGCGCAGGTACCCCAGACCGGAATGCCTGCTTCAGCAAGTTTTTTGATGGGGGAGACGAGGTTCCACCGATTGAGCAGCCTGATAAGTGCAGTGGACTCTCCGCCGGGCATTATCAGGCCGTGTATCCCGGAAAGGTCTTCCGGAAGGCGTACCTCCACTGTGGAACAAGCTATGCTCTGCAGCATGTTCACATGCTCCGATACCCCCCCCTGAAGGGCAAGAACACCGATGTATGGTTTCATTTTACCAGCCTCTGCCAGCCATTCTTTCGTTTTCAGGAATAGTGGAGATGTTGATGCCAACCATGGCTTCTCCAAGCCCGCCACTGACTTTTGCAATAACATCAGGTTTGTCGAACTGACTCACAGCTTCAACGATGGCTTTTGCTCTCTTTGCAGGATTACCGCTTTTGAAGATGCCGCTGCCGACGAAAACGCCGTCCAGACCGAGCTGCATCATCAGAGCTGCGTCTGCAGGTGTTGCTATTCCTCCCGCAGCGAAGTTCACCACCGGCAGTTTACCGTTTTCATGAACGTATTTAACAAGTTCGTATGGGGCACCCATAACCTTGGCCATGGACATAAGCTCTTCAAAGGGAGCTGCCTGAAGCCTTTTGATCTGTCCTAGAACCGAACGGGCATGGCGAACCGCCTCAACAACATTACCTGTACCGGCTTCGCCTTTTGTGCGGATCATTGCAGCACCTTCAGCTATTCTTCTGAGGGCCTCTTCAAGCACAGTGGCTCCGCAGACAAAGGGAACCTTGTAGTTCCACTTGTC
>JAGGYZ010000026.1 GCA_021162285.1 Candidatus Fermentibacteraceae bacterium | reverse complement strand
GTTGTAGGCGAATCGGAATACAGCTTTAACCAGAATTTTCAACCGCTTCCCGGGGGGATTGCTGTTTCCTGGAAGCGGAATGATCTGGCTTTCTCCGCCGGGTGGAGAGCTGCCTCTACTTTCGGGTACTCCTACAGCAGGGTTATGAACGATGACAACTACGTTAAAGTCGGAGAGGAAACCCTGGAGATAAGTGGTATTCTCAACGATTTCGGTTTTTCCGCTGCATGGGCACAGGGAGAATTGTTTTCCATAGGTGCTGGCGGCAGTTTTGTAACCGGAACAAGGTCTCTGAATCAGAGAATGCAGTATGTGGATCCCACCGCTTCCGGTTATGAAATTGATACGGACACGGAAATTTCCGGAATGGTTGTTCGAGGGTCCGCCCTTGTGAACTTGAACAGGGTATCCATATCCGGTGGTGTGGAACAGCCAGTGGGCTGGACAACAAGCGAGGATTCGTCTGAAACAGATCTTACCCTTCCCATGGTGTTCAGAGCCGGGCTCAGGTACCTGCCGGGCAACAGACTTATGAGCCTGTTCGTCGCCGATTTCTGGTGGTCGGGTACACAGGCGGTGGAGGTCGCTGATGCCGATGCGGGCATGAAGAATTCATGGGGTTTCGGTGCCGGAGTGGAAAACACCCTTCCAGGCGGCACAATCGGCAGAGCCGGTTTTGAATACGACAGTTCTCCTTCTTCAGCTGCGCTTGACAGAATGAAATTCACAACAGGTCTGGGATGGGTTGTGGATGACATTACAGTGGATGCGGGAGTCAGCTTCTCTCCTGTGAGATGGGATCAGTATCAGGCGGATGGTCTGCCAACTTTTACCTCCGGAGACTCGCTGGTGGTAGAGTCAAGCAAAACCGCCTTCACCCTCGGCATAGAAACGACATTCTAGGAAGGACGGTATGATGCTTAAAAAAACTGCACTGGTACTGTTCCTGCTGGCATCTTCGCTTAGCGCTGAGGTAATCTATCTGAACATCCTTCACACCAACGATATACACGGGGGGATCGCTCCCAGAGAAGCCTCGTTCATGAATCCTGATTTTCCACCTGGTATCGGTGGAGGTGCGTGGATTGCATCCTATGTAAACAAGGTGAGAGAAGAGTGCGCAGAGAGCGGCGAGTACTGCCTTCTTATCGATGCAGGAGACATCTGGCAGGGAACCCCTGTTGGTAACTACAACTCAGGTGAGTTCATGATGGAATGGATGAATTCCATGGATTACGACATGATGACCCTGGGTAACCACGATTTTGATCACGGTGCAGAAAATGCCATAGAGAAATCCTTTATGGCTGATTTTCCTGTGATCTGTACGAATTTCACAACAACTGAAGGTGAAATTCCACTACCGATAGTTCCCTATATCTTCATGGATATAGGCGGGATAAATGTGGCTTTTGTGGGAGTTACAACCTCTGACACCTACGGTCTTGTCGACCCTGAGCTGCTTGAAGGCTACCTGATCACACCGGAGCTTGAGGCTGTTCAGAATGCTCTGAACGAGGTGTACGATCAGGGAGCTGATGTGGTGGTTCTGGTTTCTCACCTGGGGCAGCCGCCAGATCCGGAGAGATACACCGCCAGGGTTTACCAGGCCTGGGAAAACGGGGAGGACTACACCAAGGATTTTGCATACAACAGCGCCGAACTTACATGCATGGTTCCAGGTATCGACTTCATCGTAAGCGGCCACACACATGTGGGTCTTCCGGAGCCGTGGGTTAATCCCATTACACACACCATAATTGTTCAGGGATATGCGAACGGAACCGGTATCGGACACATCAGGCTTGCTCTGGATACTGAAAGCCGTTCTCTTGTGGGGTACGACCTGCCTGACGGCGAGGAGTACATAAGTCTGATGCACGACAGGTTCTGGCCCGACATGGAGCAGTACGACCTTATCAACGGCTTCAGGGAAATAGCCGAGGCTGGAATGGACGAGGTGATTGGAGAGGCTGTTACCGAAATACCCAGAGGCGGTGCCGAACATCCTCTTGGCAGAATGATGAGCGATGCGATCTGTGCTGCCACAGATGCCGATGTTGGTCTTCTGAACAGAGGCGGGATAAGGGCAGCCATTCCCAGGGGTCCCATAACCCCCAGAATAATATTTACATCCATTCCGTTTGAAGAGGATCTTTACACCCTGGAGGTTACAGGAGCCGAGCTGCTCGAAATACTGGAAACGGGAATGCAGGGTAGAAGAAGAGACATGGAGATATCCGGTTTCACCTGCAACCGTAACCAGGCTGTGGAAGACGGTAGCAAGATAGAAGAGCCCATGGTTAACGGCCGGCCGCTGGATACGGAGGCGGTTTACATCCTGGCAACCACAGGTTACCTCGCCCAGGGAAATGTGGGTTACGATGTAATGCTTCAGCACGATGCGAACTATGCCGGAGTTACCCTTCTTCAGGCGGTTACAAATTACATTTCCTCTACTTCGCCTATTGTACCGGACAACAAAACCAGAATTATCTGGATTGAAGAGGATAGGTAAACGGTTGAAAGTTGCAGTTCTTGGTGCCGGGCTGGCAGGTCTCAGCGCTGCTGAGGAGCTGGTCCGGCACGGACACGAGGTTGTTGTTCTGGAAAGGGAATCCTCCGTGGGAGGACTTGCGTCTACCGTTAAAAGAGATGGGTTTGTGTACGATCTGGGCCCACACAGATTCCACACAACCAGCGATGATATACTGGAATTTGTCCGATCTCTTCCCGATGTAAAATTCAGTGAATTGAGCAGGGTCAGCAGGATAAGACTTCTTGACAGGTATTTCGACTATCCACTTGCTTTAAGTAATGTGCTGACAACCATGCCGCTTCACCTGGGGCTGGGAATGATGCTGAGTTTCCTGGGGGAGAAAATCCGGGGAGTATTTGCTCCCAGGGAACAGGAGAGCTTTGAAGGGTGGGTGCTCAGTCGTTTTGGCCGAGGTCTCTACGAGCTGTATCTGGCGCCCTACAACAGGAAACTCTGGGGAATAGAGCCTTCAACTCTCAGTGCCGACTGGGCAAGCCAGCG
>JAGGYZ010000258.1 GCA_021162285.1 Candidatus Fermentibacteraceae bacterium | reverse complement strand
TCAAAGGAAAGAGCGAGTCTATCATCGATTTGAACGCAAAGGCCGTAAAAGCCGGTTTTGAGTATGTGAAGGAGAACTTCTAGGCGCCTGTTTCGGAGCCCCTCTCCGATTCTGGAGAGGGGCTCTCAGTATGTGTGCCCGTTTTTCTGCAGTGACTGATTCTGTAATTCGGGACGAGGATTCAAGTTGCAAGTGCAACAGTTAGCCTTTCAGTTTTCTTGAACAATGCTTTATAGGATGTTTTGAAGCCAAGCTTCTTTCCTGGTCTGTGGTTTAGCCGATTTTCCACATATTTTATCTAATGTCTGCTTACATCATTAAGCTTCCTGTTTTTATAGAAGTACTGGCGAGACCGTTAGCATTTTCATTGGTTCCCCCCTCCCGGGATGCATAAGGGTGAGAGAAGTAAACTTCAGCCTCAAGAGATTTTGCGATCTTTTCATGACCGGCAAGATATTCACCAAAGATTACGAGGAAGAGCATCACGCCTTGCAGGCATTAGAAAAGCGGTAGAATAACTAAATCTACCTGGTTGACATTAATAACTAGCACAATAATTATATTGAACATGAAGGTAAACAGTCTGTAGTCTAAGGGGGAATGAATATGAAGTCTTTTGCAGTGTTTTCTGCGTTACTTCTTCTGGGGTTTGTGGAACTTGCCCATGCACAGGACGGCTCAATCGTGGCCTGGGGGTGGAACGGATACGGGCAATGCGATGTTCCCTCACCAAACACAACCTTCGCCGCCTACATTGCCGTTTCGGGTGGAGTTCAACACAGTCTCGGCTTGACGGAATACGGCTCTATTGTGGCCTGGGGAGATAACACATACGGCCAATGCACGGTTCCTTCGCCCAATACTGGTTTTGTGGCAGTTACAGGGGGTTTCTGGCACAGTATGGGCTTGAAGGAAGATGGCTCGATTGTGGCCTGGGGGAGGAACAACGAAGGCCAGTGCGATATTCCTGTACCTAATACAAACTTTGTTTCTGTTGAAGCAGGATGGCGCCACAGCCTTGGCTTGAAGGAGGATGGCTCTATAGTGGCATGGGGATGGAACAACCAGGGTCAGTGCGAAGTACCCTCACCCAATACGGGCTTCGTTTCTATTTCAGGTGGTAGTGGTCACAGCCTGGGGTTGAAGGAAGACGGCTCTATCGTAGCATGGGGGGATAACTCCCAGGGTCAATGCACGGTTCCTTTGCCTAACACTGGCTTCGTCGCAGTTGCAGGTAATGGATATCACAGTTTGGGGTTGAAGGAAGACGGCTCGATAGTTGCGTGGGGGTGGAACAACCATGGCCAATGCGATGTGCCCTCGCCTAATGAAGGTTTCATCGCGGTTGCTGCTGGAGGAACACACAGCCTCGGTCTGCATTACTACGAGACCGGCATAGAGGATGATCCTTCGCTTCTGAATATTCTTCAAATCAGCACTGTCTATCCTAATCCCTTCAGCGGCTCGGCTTCCGTTGTGTTCCAGTCTCCAGGGCTTACTTACATTACTTTTGAAGTTTACGATGTATCCGGCAGACTGGTGACAAGCCATGAACAGGGAGTCTTGTCGGAGGGTCTGCAAACTATTTTGTGGGATGGCAGCAGCGTAAACGGCGGGACGCTGTACAACGGAGTTTATCTGGTCCGCCTGGTCAGTGGATCAGAGATCTCCGCCACAGCTCGGGTTATTCTTTTGAGATAGCTTTCTTTAACCGCTTAATACACCGAGGTCATTCTCCCCGCTCCGGTGAAGCAGACAGTAGTAGTTCGGAGCAATCTCAGTATTTGCCGCAAGTGCAGACTTATCAACCATTCCTGGCGACTCACAGGCTGTTTACAGTACAGGGTGATACTACAGACTACAGATCCTTCTAACACGCCAGCACTTAATGATGCTTCGTTTACCTGCACGATGCGCGCTGGAGGTTTTAGTGCAACAGAGCAGGTGGTTGTTCTGAAGTAGGAATAGCAGGATGTGCCTTCTGACAGAAGGCTACTTTATGAAAGAAGATGGTTTTCATCTGTCCTCTGTTCCTGGGGAATGAGGAACACTTTTTTAATGGAGGAGGATTTCTCAGGGTGTCTGTCAACCCTTTCCATGGCTGCCATTTGAGCAAGAAGCTCTGCTTTGCGCTTCGTTGTTCTGTCTGTACAAGGCAGTATCCCAGGCTTTTTTGTGCAGAAAGAAATGAGTATTATCAGGCAGGATGGATTTCACAATAAAATTTGGAGGTCGAAATGAAGTGTCTGGCGCTCTCCTTTCTTTCCGTTCTGCTTGTTTTGCCTTTGACTGCATACGGTTACGGATACCCCGGCGCCATGGGACAGGGCAGTGTTATGCCCGGTTTTGACGCAGTTACCCACGGTTTCGGTGGTGTTTTGTCGGTAGATGTCGGGGGTATGAACCTGTTTGGAAACCCGGCGGAGCTCACCAGTTACAATCCGCTGTTATCCGCATCTATCGGGTCGCTGATTTTAAAACAAGTGGTTGATGATGGAATGGGTAAACACACACTTACCTATGCAGGTATGGGGGCCTCCAGTTTTCAGGCAGGGTTCAGTGCCGGTACTGCGGAGATTGCCCTTGGAATTGCTAAAATCAGAGATTACACCTACACAGGAGAGTATTTCTTTATCGACACCAACCCGGATCCTGTGATAGCCGGTTTTGAAAACCTCACAGTCAGGGGGGGGGTCTGGGAAGCCGCCACAGGTGCAGCGGCAACTCTTCCAGGCAATGTGAACATCGGGGCTTCAGCCGGATATCGAACAGGTGACATCAGTTACGATTACTACTGGCATCACTTCTCAGAATCCATTCCCGATTCGTCAGCTTCCTGGAGCAGGGAAGAGGGTGAGTTTTCTTGGAGAGCCGGAGTTTCTCTGGCTGCAGGCGAAGCCGTTTCCATTGGATCGGTTTACGCATCAAAGACTGACAACTGTCCGTCAAGTATCGCTGCCGGCATTCGCGTTGGCAACCTCGGTGACTATTTGCCCGGTTTTGGCCTTGAAGCAAGAATTTACGATATGCCGGACGGAACTGCCTGGTCTGCCAGTGGATTCGGAGGAATTCATCCTGATCATAACCTGTATTTCAGAGGGGGATTAATCCTTTCGTCTACAGGTGGGACAGATTCCAAGGTTGCTCTTGGGATCAGTATGGGTGCAACTGTAGATTTTGGAAAGACGGATCTAAGTGCGGCTTTCAACTATGGTTCTGAAACAAGAGACGGCAACGTTCTGGGCTTTCCAGAGGTACAGGTAGTAAACGATGTAGTTACCGCTTTTACCGTGGGAGCCAGTATAGAACTCTAAAATTACTACAGGAGAAACAATGAGAAGCTTGGCAGTTTACACATTGCTGGTCACTGCGTTTGCCACCAGCGCATTTTCGTTCGGGTACTACGATTCCGTAACACGAGGAACCATGATTCAGGGGCTGTCTCCTTCAACAACAGCTCTGGGGTCTGTTCGTGCTCTGGGAGTTCAGGAGCCGGCAGGTATATTTTTTAATCCTGCTCAGACTGCTGTTCTTCCCTTCGGTGTTCAGCTTGCCGGTTCTTCCATACAGTGGTCAGAACAGGTTATTCAGTCTGATGTTGAAAAAATGACAAGGACGTATCTCACATACGACAACGGTACTGCGGTTATTGTTTACCCTGCAGGTATGTTTGTGATCGGAGCAGGTATTGCGAAAGTAGGGGAGTTCGGCTACGAAGGTTCACACACTGTTTACGACGATCCAGATGATCCCGAAACAGGCGTGGCAGTGCTATATGCAGACGGGGCACAGTGGGAGACGCTGGGAAGTGTGTCTGCAATGATCACAGACAAAATGTCCGCAGGTTTTTCTGCTGGAATGAGAAGTGTTCATGCAGATTATAGCTACAGTTTCAACAGCCATCAGTTTCTCATCCCGGACTCGTCATCAGCCTGGTCAGTTGACGATCAGGAGTTTGCATGGCACGCCGGTGTTGCCATCAACGGCGAAATGTTTGATTCAGGTGTTTCGTATTCTTCTGAAACCGACTACATGGATGATATTGTTGCGTTCGGAGCAAGTGCTCTGGCTCCTCATCTGAAGAATGCGACTGTTGGATTTGAAGCTCAGGTGGCTTCGCCTCTGGATCACAACAGATTCACAGGCGACCTGTTTGTTAAGATGCCCTTTAACGATCTAATGAATGCCCAGATTTCAGTTAGTTTTGATGACAACCGTGTGGCCAGCAGAGCCGGTCTTGGCTTCGGGATTGGTTTTGGTCTCCGTCTCGGGCGGGTTGATATAGGTGCAGGGTTGTTGAACAGATTCAGGTCACGCAAGAACACAGCATTCCCCAGTGAGCAGTCCGACAGGGTTGATGATTCTTTTACAATGATCAGCCTGGGTGTTTCCAGCTTCTTCGGTAATCCATAGTAGATGCCATCCGAAGCAAACTCCTGGGCAAGACTGGCGTTTGAACCATCTTCGGGAGAAGTGAAAGTTGACGGGGATCTGTTCGCCGTTCTTGGTGTCAACGCGGACAAACTCATACAGTCGTCAGATCCGTTCAGTCTGCTGCCGAACTCTGTGGCCAGAGGACTTATTGAAGGGGGAGAGATTGCCAGAGATCAGGGGCTGGTTGTTATTCCCGGGAAGTCCGGTACCAGCAACACTGTAACGCTGATCGCCGAGCAGACTGTCGATTACGACCTGATTTCTGACATGGCAGGTGGCGTTGTTGGTTTTGCCCCTGACGGCACTATTGTTCAGTGGAATATGCGGATGACTCTTCTTTTCGGTCCCGGGGAAAAGGATGTTGAGGGAAGAACCGCATCTGAGATACTGCCCAGTCCTGTTCTTTACGACTGGGACAGTGTTATTTCATCCGCTCATCTGGGACACGAGGTTCGGGTTGAGTTTAAACCGTCCAGTGAAAAGAGGGTTGAGGGGGTTCTAAGCAGGGGTGGACCAGGGGTTATAGGGTTGTTTCGGGATTCTACCGAGAGCTTCAGAACCAGCAAGCGGCTTCGCGCATTGAACAGGCTCAACCAGGCATATCTCCTGTCTACAGGAACCGGGCTGCTTCTTCTGGACAGCAGATTAAGAGTGCTTCTATCCAATTCCGGTTTTACAAGGATAACAGGTAACAGAGGATCACTGATCGGCCTTCAGCTGCACGACATCCTTTCAGAAGATTCTTACAGATGGGTTCACGATGCTTCTGAACACCTGTTTGCAGAAGAAAGTGCCGAGCAATCCGGAATTGTTTCTTTTACCAACAGAGACGGCAGAGAAGTTACCTTCCATCAGACGCTGAGGGCTGTCAGGAACGAAACGAACCAGGCTTTGAATTTTGTGTGTCTGTTCGAAGATGAAACGGACATAACCCGTTATCGGGATGAGGTCGACCATCTCAGAAAGAACCTTCTCGGTATTTCACGGATATCCGGCAAAATACTCAAGTCAGAGACTGACTTTGCAGAGGGTCTGTGTGAAGAGATATTGCGGATAACCCGTTCCAGTGCTGTTGCGCTGTTTTCCTACGATACGTTTGAAACTGTAAGACTGGCAGGCAGTGCAGGCAGCTGGCCCAAGGGTTTTCCTGCTGATGAGCTGGGGAAGTTTGGATTTCCGGCTTTTGTCTGGAACACAGACAAGCAGTATAAGGTGACCTCTACAGAGCTGGGAAAGCTATCCGGTCATTTCAGCTCGTGTACAATTTTACCAGTGGGAACCGGAGTTTCCAATCAGGGGTATCTTGTTTTTGCAGATTCTGTTATCTCTGTTACAGACACAGAACTGTTTGAAACAGTTTCGTCTCTGGTTAGAATACAGAAAGATTTAGTTTTGGAGAAAACTGCCAGATCTGCTGCGGAAAAGCATCTGGAATTGAATGAAGGATTTGCCAGAACGCTGCTGAACGGAATACCCCTTCCTCTTGCAATTATCAGAATGGATGGTAAAATTGTTCACTGGAATCATGTAATGGAGACTGTCTGTGGTATTAAGGCCGCCGAAGTTGATACCTATGATATCAAAAATCTGATAGATCCTGCCGGGTCAGGTTTTACCCTTGATTCCCGTGCTTCAGCCTGCAGCCAGAATAACAGAGGTATTTCATGTGTGTGGGCGGTAACCAGGGAGGACAGAACACAGTCAGCAGTATACAGGTGGAATGTTTCCATAGTTGACGAATCTACAGGTTACCAGGGTGATCCGGCTTTTCTTGTTGCTGGTGTTCCCTGGGATAGTGAAGTTATTCCAGCAGAAAGCAGAGAATGGTATAACCAGAGTGGTAATACTCTGCTTGACAGAGTGACACAGCTTTTCTCCGCTGAAACCCACGCAGATAGGCTGGAAAAACTTGCAAATGTGTGTTTTTCTGTAGGCGGCGGCGGCATGCTGGAGTTCAGCGCAGGCGGCAGACCTGTTGCGGTATTTCCCAGTGAAGCTGAGAACCGGGAGCATGACCGCCTGAATTCCCGTTCTTCTGCGGTAATTGACGAGATAGAGTATCAGATTGCTACCAGTAGCAACATCAGCCGGGAAACGCTTCGCAAAGTTGTCCAACTGCTTTCCATAAAGCATCACCATGCTGTGGGTACAGAAAACACCGCAAAACGGATAAGAGAAGAAATAATAAAGTATTCAACTGGTCTGTCAGGCTATCTGGAACAGTTCTCTTCTGTTGCCATCGAACAGAACAATTCTATTCTGCATGTAATGAACAGTGATGATCCGCTGGCGGGATTTGCAAGAACAATGCTGTATTCCACCGAAACAGCATCCAGGGTTACTCACATTCTGGGACTTACAGTACAGGTTAATCAGGGAGTCTTTTCAGAAGAGTATCCAGACAGATTTCTTGGCCGGCTCCACGGTGTTTTTGCGGAAACAGGGTTGAGACCCCCTTCACTGTCCATTGAAGACAAGATTCCTCCTGTCGCTATTAAAACTGAGGTTCTTCTGAAGTGTTTCGTACTCCTCTGCCAGCTTGCAGTGCTGGACGATATTGTTTCATTCAATGTATCAAAAGCAGAGAACGGCCCGGGCAGGCAGGAAATTTTTCTTACACTGCAGGGTTTGAACGATTCATTCAGGAAGCTGTCCAGTGACGAAATCAGAAATCGCCTGGAATCAGGCAGATTCAATTCGGAAACAGAAGCCGCTATTATTTTTAGAATACTTGAGGCTGCCGGCTGTTCTCTCTCTTCGGTAAAAGGCGGAACTCTGGTTTTTGCTATGTATTCTACCCGCTGACAGCAGGTCTTGTTTTGTATATTTCGCGTAACATTTACTGGAGGCTTGATAGTGAGCACATACAATTTCAAGGAACTGGAAAAAAAGTGGTCTCCCTTCTGGGAGGAACTGAACTTATACAAAACTGGAGATGACCCGGAGAAGAGCAATTTTTACTGTCTTGACTACTTTCCGTATCCCTCCGGGGCCGGACTCTCTGTGGGACACTGCAGAAACTACATTCCCACAGATGTCATCTGCCGTAAGAAAAAAATGGATGGACACAATGTTCTGCATCCCATGGGATGGGACGCTTTTGGGCAGCCGGCTGAAGAGTATGCCATAAAAACAGGAATGCATCCGGCGGAAGTAACAAGAATCAACACTGAAAACTACAAGAGACAGATGAAACTGTTTGAGGCCGGTTACGACTGGAGCAGGGAAATAAACTCAAGTCATCCGGACTACTACAGATGGACTCAGTACTTTTTTCTTCTTCTTTTTGACAGAGGGCTTGCATACCAGTCAGATAATTACCAGATGTATTGTCCCAGCTGCAAAATAGTGCTGTCCAACGAGGAATCTGCAGGAGGAGTATGCTGGCGCTGCAACGGAGAAGTGGTGAAGAAGAAGCTGCCTCAGTGGTACTTCAAAATCACTGATTATGCAGACAGGCTTCTGGATGAGCTGGACGATCTTGACTGGCCGGAGAACATCAAGGCCATGCAGAGAAACTGGATTGGCCGCTCACACGGTGCTGAGGTGGTGTTTTCTGTAGACACTGAAAAAAATGGAACTATCGATCTTCCTGTTTATACCACAAGAATTGATACGATTTTTGGTGCCACATTCTGTGTCCTGGCACCGGAGCATCCTGAGCTGCTGAACATCGTAACCGACCAGTACAGAGATGATGTGGAACGCTACATAAAAACTTCCAGTTCAAAAACAGATCTTCAGCGTCTTGTGGCCAGTGAAAAAGAAAAAACCGGGATTTTCACAGGAGCATGGGCGGTGAATCCATTCAATGGAGAAAAAATTCCTGTGTGGACCGCTGATTACGTGCTTTCAGGTTATGGGACTGCGGCAATTATGGCAGTTCCCGCCCACGATGAGCGCGACCATGCTTTCGCTAAAAAATACGGTCTTTCCGTTGTTGAAGTTGTGGCACCAGGAGGAGTCGCCCAGGGCGTGGAGGATGCCGCAACGGTTGCCGACGGAGAGCTGATCAACAGCGGACAGTTCACAGGCCTCAGCTCTGTGGATTCCCGGAAGGTTATGGCCGACTACGCCGTGCAGAACGGGTTTGGTAAAGCAGAGACCCGGTACAGAATAAGAGACTGGCTGGTAAGCCGTCAGAGGTACTGGGGTGCACCTATTCCCATAGTACATTGTGATAAGTGCGGCGCAGTGCCGGACAGAAATCTTCCAGTGGTTCTTCCAGATGTGGAGTCGTACGAGCCTGATGATTCCGGACGATCTCCGCTGGCGGCACAGGAAGCGTGGGTAAACACCAGCTGTCCCAGATGCGGGGCACCGGCAAAGCGTGAAACAAGTACAATGGCGGGCTTCGCGTGTTCCAGCTGGTATTTCCTCCGGTTTGTTTCTCCGCATTTCAGTGAAGCTCCCTTCGATCCTGAAGAGGTAAAAAAGTGGCTTCCCGTTGATCTTTACGTTGGTGGGGCAGAGCATGCTGTAATGCACCTGATCTACGCCAGATTCTGGACAAAGGTAATGTATGACGCAGGTATGCTTGACTTCACAGAACCTTTCACCAGCCTGAAGAATCAGGGAATGCTTATAAGCTATGACCATCAGAAAATGTCCAAGAGCAAAGGTAATGTCATCACACCAGACGATATGGTAGTGAAGTACGGTGCAGATGCTCTGAGGCTTTACATCGTATTTATGGGACCGTTTGAAGCAGAGATTGAATGGAGCGAGGAAGGTCTTGCCGGTACATACAGATTCGTGAAGCGTGTGTGGAATCTGTTCCTTGAAACCGCAGAGCCAGAAGACGCGGAAATCGACGAGGCTTTCGACAGGGAGCTTCGATACGAGCTGGCTCGAACGGTAAAGAAAGTAACAGAAGACATAGACGGTTTTCAGTTCAATACCGGTGTTGCGGCAATGATGGAATTCCTCAACTTTCTGTCTGTAAACAGAGGGAAGGCATCCTCTGCAAAAGGCACATGGAGGAAGGTTCAGAAAGACTTTCTTGCTGTACTTGCTCCTGTAGCACCTTTTGTATCGGAAGAACTGTGGCATGTACTTGGGTTCCCTGGAGAAACAGTACACACAGAGCCGTGGCCACAGTGGAGCAGCCAGGACCTGGTGAAAAATTCAGTTGAGATAGTGGTTCAGATAAAAGGAAAGATAAGGGACCGAATATCTGTTCCTGCCGGCGCTTCAAAACAGCAGATCGAAGAGATTGCACTGGGCAGAGACAAAATAAAGGAATACCTGAACGGAGCAGTTCCCCGGAGAGTAATAGTTGTTCCCGGCAGACTGGTTAACATCATAGGATAGGAGAATCATGGCTAAGCAGTACGATGCCCAACCGGCAATGAACATCGAGACAGACAGAGTTTACAAAGTTAGTATTGAAACGGACAGGGGAACGATCAGCATTGATCTGTTCCCTGAATTCGCGCCTGTAACGGTGAATAACTTTGTTACTCTTGCGAAAGACGGTTTTTACGACGGAGTTACCTTTCACCGTGTGATCAGCAATTTCATGGTACAGGGCGGAGACCCCACAGGAACCGGTATGGGCGGCCCCGGTTACAATTTCAAAGATGAGTTTTCCGGCAACCCCCTTACACACGAAACAGGCTCACTTTCCATGGCCAACGCAGGTCCGGGTACAAACGGAAGCCAGTTCTTTATCACACACAGCCCCCAGCCTCATCTGAACGGGAAGCACACTGTGTTTGGAAAGGTTACTTCCGGTCAGGATGTGGTGGACAGAATTGTCCAGGGTGATGTCATGCTTAAGGTTACGGTGGAAGAGTAGTTTCAGACAGTATCCGGCAGGGGAGGGTGTACAACCCTTCCCTGTTGTTTTTTGCAGGGAATTGCAGGTTACTCCTGGAAGACGGGGGGGGGTATGCTTGCATTCACTCGCAGTGTTGGTCTTGTTGGCATAAGTGCTTTTCAGGTTGATGTAGAGGTCGACCTTACCAGAGGTCTTCCAACTTTTACCATCGTCGGTCTTCCAGACAGTGCTGTAAAGGAATCCCGCGAAAGGGTTCAGGCGGCAATCGGTAACACAGGCTTCTCCCTGCCTTCAAAAAAACTTACGGTAAACCTGGCTCCTGCAGGCCGGAAAAAGGAAGGGGCAGCATTTGACCTGCCCATCGCTGTGGGGCTTCTGGCAGCTTCAGGCTTCGTTTCAAGGGAAAGGGCTTCCAGATACGCTTACCTTGCCGAGCTTGCTCTCGATGGTTCTCTGCGTCCTGTAAAAGGGGTACTGCCAATGGCTGCAGGGTTGAACGGGCAGGGCATCGATGGTTTTATTGTTCCAGCAGCAAACGCTGGCGAGGCGGCAATAGCTTCTCCTGTTCCGGTGTACCCCGCAGACAACCTCGAGCAGGTGTCTCTTTTTCTGCAGGGTTTGAATAATCTCAAGGAATCCGGCGAAACAGATGTACTCAGTAGTTCACAACCGGTAATTGCAGATTTTTCAGAGGTGCGGGGGCAGCAGCAGGCCAAGCGGGCACTGGAGATCGCTGCAGCCGGTGGTCACAATGT
>JAGGYZ010000231.1 GCA_021162285.1 Candidatus Fermentibacteraceae bacterium | reverse complement strand
GCTTATCCGGGGCTGCAGGCAGATCATCTGATTTGATGTACTTCAGCTCTACCAGGTATTCATAATTGGTAAGGTCTGTGGTGAAGTAGTTCTTTCTGAAAAAGAAGTCAGCATATCCCCGGTGCATGAAGATCAGGTGAATTTAAGGTAGTAGTAAGGTGTTTGGAGAATGTTTTACTGATATACCCGGTTTCCGGAAAGGTTGTTAATCTCTTTAACAAGACGGTACACATGCGAACCAGGATTTTCAGGCCATCTCAAGCTTTGGTTTAAATCCATTTCTTCAGCACGGCGAGAAGCATCTCCAATCTTACCGGATAGCAGTTCAATCGGCGGAGCAGATTTGTTGTATGAACCCAGTAAGGCTCTCAACTCTTTCTCAATTTCTCCGGAGCTTACACACCCCTCAGCCCATTCTTCAAAATGCAGATAAAGCCATAATTCAAAGCACGGGTTACTTACTGCAAGCCCTGCACCCATCTTTCGGGAATCGGCACTGATGATGTGAAGATTTTTTTCTTTCCATCTGTCTCTGTCTATTGCCAGCCATAATCGATCAGAAGAGCTAATACCTTGTCATGGAATTTGTGTCGGTATAATGCGTTGCTATTTTGAGTCCCAGCAAGGCACTGGTTTATGCGCATAGCACCGCTATGTAATTGAACCAGTAACGCCGCTGGGGCTTGAAAGAGCGAGCAGAATGCGACAGTTATTCCCTGACAGGGTACTAAGCTGAAATTCCTTTTTAAATGCTCTCAACCGGTTTAAGACACTTTCAGGTGAGGAATGACCCCCTTCGGTTTCAAGGACCTTAACCTGTATTCGCCGGGAATGGAATAGTGACGACTCGAAATATTTCTTCTCCGTAACAGCCCCTTCAGAGGCGATAATAATTAACCTGGTGTCCCGTAAATGAGGTATTTCTCTTTTCAGTGGCCGTTTCTTTCTTGATGTAATTCCCATTACACATCCTCTTTTAAAACCCAGTCAATATCTCCAAGAAATGGAATGCTCCCGAATCGACCATTGAGATAACCGTTTTCATAGTTAAGCCCTTTGTTAATGCTGTACTCCGCAAGACTTGAGATATGGGAGGCCCCTTCTTCATCTTTCTCCAGGAACCAGATTTCATCTTTTCTGAAAAGATCTCTGTCCAGCAGATTTGTATCATGAGTTGAGAATATCAATTGACTCCTGTGTCTGCTCTCCACAACCTCGGCTAAAAATGTCTGAATATAGAATCGTGTTATGTAGGTATGCAGGCTTCTATCCAGCTCATCGATAACAAGAACAACATCTTTTGACCTCACCGCGTCCAGGGCAGGTGCAATCTCAATAAGTCTCTTAGTGCCATCGGATTCCATTTCTTTGTCTATAGGGAACACCTCCCCATCAGCACCGGCATGCCCAAAGCGCATTTCCAGATATTTAATCAAATTACCCCGCTTACTTAGAACTGCGGCGGCACCTGGCATATTGATATTAAGTGTTCCTTCTCCCCGCAAAGAAAGCTGATTGAGAATATCCCTGACAAGTATCTCCGGGAGTTCTTTGAGATGCTTTGAAGGATCAAAGTCTTCCTCTTCGCAAAAGACTTTTCGAATCCCGGTATCTGCTGCAAGAAGGAACTTTTCAAGAAAACTTCGGAATTTCAGATCCTGCTTTGCTTTCAGATCAATACTTGTAAATGCTGTATGAGGTGTAATTACCAAAAGAGATGATCGGAACCAGTCGATAACCGGCTTAACTGTTTTTGTGTTCCGGGCAAAAGCCTCTGTAATGAACAGCTGCTCCTGCCTGGTAGCAGAGGCATACACATCAAGAAACTTCCTGCCTTTCTCCTTCAACAGTCTGCTTCCGTACTTAACAGTAGTCTCTCCGTTTTCAGCAGATACCCTTTCAAACACCAGTGATTCCTGTGAGGAGAAGTACCCAAACAACCACTCTTCATGCACAAGATTGGGAGATGCCACAAACCCATAGGTATACACCACATCTTCGTGTCTGAAAATCACTTCAAATCTGCTTGGCTCATTCCTTGAGTCTTTATCCAGTGCAAAAGGAATCACACCGGTCTCGGCGCCAGGTACGGTACCCCTGAAAACAAATGATTGCATGTATTGTAAAGCGGCGATCAAATTGCTTTTCCCGCTTGCATTGTTGCCATATACAACTGCCAGAGGTAGCAACTCTGTTTTTCTGTTAACGGTATCTGAGATTATGTGATTTTTCATTTTCCGGCTTTTCGCCGGTATCATGTTTAACACAGTTTCTTCTTTGAAAGAAAGAAAATTCGCGACTCCAAATCTAATCAGCATTTTGATACCTCCACGATGATGTCCATGGAAGTATACCAGAATAGCTCTTTAGATGCAAGATAATGGGCAATTAGCCCGAAGAGCAGCAGAAGAGAGGCCATTACTCGGCTCTCTTTGCCATGAGACCATTTGGTTAGTGGAATACAACGCCGCAGGAGAAGGGGTGTTCCAACAAGTAAATCCTCAGGAGGGAACAGTAGGAGCTTGATTCTAAGAGATGGAAAGGACCTGGGATAAACCATACTACCAGTAGAAATCAAATCGTCATGTACCTTTACACCAAGCTTCATAAAGGGAATTGCCTCACTTAAAAAGCAACAGGGAGACCGGTGCAAAGACAGAATGGTTTTCTATAACGGAGAGAGTGAATTCTCATTCAAGGGTACAACAATAACAAACCCTCTAAAAAATCCAGCTATCCTGAACACCGTTGAAAGCAACTGACAGAGTCACTACGCACATTCATCTCTTTTTTTGTATCTGATTTAATAATTACGAAACCAGACAGAATTCTATTTCACCTCTTCAATCAGCAGCACTTCTCTGGATGAGCAGATAATAACAAGCTGAATCAGCTTGCAGGTGATCTTACGGCTTTTTTTGTAGTTAAGCAACTGGGTTACAGCTTCCTGTTTAACCGTGTCGATCAAAGCTTCAAGCTTATCCGGGGCTGCAGGCAGATCATCTGATTTGATGTACTTCAGCTCTACCAGGTATTCATAATTGGTAAGGTCTGTGGTGAAGTAGTTCTTTCTGAAAAAGAAGTCAGCATATCCCCGGTGCAT